>NZ_JBIMJM010000023.1:0-32122 GCF_043674115.1 Streptococcus sp. A34
AAGTTCTACCTTATTTCCTTGTCTCAGTCTAATTTCCAGTTTTTAAGACAGACTAGAACTTACTTTGAGAATTTAGCCTAGAAAACAGTCGGCGATGGTCGGCTGTTTTCACATTTTCTATTGATTTAAAAAAGTGGTATAATAGAGCTGATTGACAAGGAGACAGATATGACAGCAGCAGGAGCTTCGGCAGGAAAGATTATTTTAATGGGAGAGCATGCGGTGGTGTACGGTCAGCCGGCCATTGCCATGCCTTTTTCTGCTGTCCAGATTATTGCGACCGTTGCGGCCCAGGGGACTGCTCTAACCGTGACCTGTGATTTTTACCAGGGATTTGTCCACAAGATGCCCAAGATTTGGGAGAGTCTTAAGCACGCCATTCGCTTTTCCCTCTACCGCATCGGAGCACCGACTGACCCGGCCATTCATATCCAGATTAGTTCCACTATACCAGCAGAGCGGGGCATGGGCTCCAGTGCCGCAGTGGCAGTAGCGGTGGCACGCGCCCTCTTTGCCTACTACCAAAAGGAGCTGACCGACAGCGAGCTCTGGGACATCGTCCAGTCCTCGGAAAAGATTGCCCACGGTAACCCCTCAGGCATTGATGCAGCGACGACTAGCGGCAAGTTCCCCATTTATTTCGTCAAAAACCAGCCCATCCAACCTTTGAGCCTCAACCTCCAGGCTTATTTGGTCGTGGCTGACACCGGCGTCACCGGAAATACCCTTGAGGCTATTCTTGATGTTGCGACTCTTTTGGAAAATGAGCCAAAGGCCGTTCAGCTAGTGGAAGAACTAGGTTCTTTAACCCAGGCTGCTCGAGAGGATTTAGCCCATGATCAGGCAGAGCTTCTAGGTCAAAAGATGAGTCGAGCCCATGTCCTATTACAAAAATTAGGCGTGTCAGACCCCAGCCTAGATAAACTGGTCAGCCTAGCCCAGACCCATGGAGCTCTAGGAGCCAAGCTGACCGGAGGCGGACGTGGTGGCTGTATGATTGCCCTTGTAAAAACAGAACAAAAAGCCCAGGAATTGGTCCGCATCCTCGCCCAAGCAGGCGCCAAGCAAACCTGGATCCAATACTTAGGAGAATAAGATGAGCCAGAAAATCGGCATTGCCCGTGCCCATACCAATATCGCCCTGATCAAATACTGGGGTAAGCGAGACAAACAACTCTTCTTGCCCATGAACTCCAGCCTGTCACTGACCCTGGATGCCTTTTACACAGATACCAAGGTGATTTTTGACAGCGATTTGACGGCTGATGAGTTTTATTTAAATGGAATTTTGCAAGATTCAAAAGAAATTTTAAAAATTTCGCGATTTTTGGATTTATTTTGCGAATATATAGGTGAGAGGACTTTTGCCCGAGTGGAAAGTCTCAATTTTGTTCCGACTGCGGCAGGATTAGCCAGCTCAGCCTCAGCCTTTGCGGCCCTGACCTTGGCTACCGCGACAGCTCTAGGTCTGAATTTGAGTCGAGAGGAATTGTCAACCCTTGCCCGTCGTGGTTCAGGCTCCAGCACCCGTAGCCTTTTCGGAGGTTTTGTCGAGTGGGATATGGGGACAGGTTCGGCAGATTCTATGGCCCATCCCATCGATGATGCGGACTGGGATATTGGCATGATTGTTCTTGCGGTCAATACAGGTCAGAAAAAGATTGCCAGCCGTGAAGGCATGGACCATACGGTCGCAACGTCCCCCTTTTACCAGGCCTGGGTGGACACCGCTAAGGAAGATTTACAGGTTATTAAGCAGGCTATTGCGGACCGGGATTTTGAACAGGTCGGTCAGATTACCGAGCATAATGGCATGAAGATGCATGCGACCACCCTGTCTGCCAATCCGCCGTTTACCTATTGGTCGGCAGATAGTGTGCTGGCCCAGGAGGCTGTCCGTCAGGTCCGCGAGGAAAGCGGCCTATCAGCCTACATGACCATGGATGCGGGACCAAATGTCAAGGTTCTTTGCAGAGCCAGTCAAATGGCAGAGCTGGTCGATGGCCTATCTCAGTACCTCCCCAAAGAAAAAATCATTACCAGCCTACCAGGTCCTGCGGCCTATGTTTTGACAGATGAGGACTGGCAAGGCTCCCAGCAGGTATTTGAAGAGAGGTCTTAGGATGCAGGTACAAGTACAAGCACCAGGCAAGCTCTTTCTGGCAGGGGAATATGCGGTGGTCGAGGCTGGTCAGCCAGCTGTCATTGCGGCAGTGGACCAGTATCTGACCGTGACCGTTCAAACGTCAGACCAGGCCAGTATTCATTCTATCCAGCAGGCAGACCTCTATCTGCCTTGGAGCCGTCAGGGAGCGACTATTGTTACCCATGGGGAAAATCCCTATCCACTGATTACGACAGCCATGCAGGTGACCGAGGACTATCTGCAGACCAAGGGCTTGACCTGTCAAGGAGCTTATGCCCTAGACATCCAGTCAGACCTGGACGACCAGGTATCAGGTACCAAGTACGGACTGGGTTCTTCAGGTGCGGTTACGGTGGCGACGGTCAAGGCGGTTTTGGCCTATTACCAACAGTCAGCTGAGCCCCTCTTGGTTTACAAGTTGGCTGCCCTGGCTCAGACCCAGCTGGGCATGACAGGTTCCTTTGGTGACCTGGCAGCTTCTAGCTTTGGGGGACTTGTAGCCTACCATTCTTTGGACCGGGCTTGGCTTTTGCAGGCAATGGCAGAGCAGTCCTTGGAGGACTTGTTAGTCTCTGATTGGCTGGGCCTGAAGATTGAATCTATCCAGCTACCCGCTCCCCTGCAACTCCTGGTTGGTTGGACGGGGTCGGCGGCCTCGACAGACAGTTTGGTCCAGCAGCTGGAAAGTCAGAAAAGCCAGGAGCAGAAGGATCGTATCCATAGCCAGTTTCTGGCCGACTCAAAGGCCTGTGTGGAGCAGTTTATCCTGGCCTGTCAGACAGGACAAGTGGCAGCGGTCAAGCAGGCTGTGGCAGAAAATCGCAGGCTCCTGCAGGATTTTTCAGCTGATATGGGCCTGGTCATCGAGACGCCTATACTGAGTCAACTGGCTAATCTGGCCCAGACTTATGGGGCGGTGGCCAAATCCTCAGGTGCAGGTGGAGGTGACTGCGGCATCTGCTTGGTAGACGGTAGGAAACAAAAAGAGATGATTGAGACGGCTTGGCGACAAGCCGGGATTCTTCCACTCCAACTAAACATCGCCATGCGTGAATAAGGAGATTTTATGTATTATTTTGGACAATTTGGCTTGGATCGTAAGGACCAGCATGTGGGGCTGGCCAACCAGCAGTATAGTAGTCAGTCGGCGTCGGACTTTGCCCAGACTCGTTTTGTGCACCATTCTTTGCCAGAGCTTAAGCTGGAGGATGTGTCCCTTGCAACCAGTGTGGCTAGTTTGGATTTTGCCCACCCATTTTTCATCAATGCCATGACTGGCGGAAGTGAAAGGACTGGGAAAATCAATCAGATGCTGGGGATTTTGGGGTGCTTTGGGAAGATTCCGCTGGCGTCGGGCTCTGTTAGTGCGGCCATTAAGGATCCTTCTGTGGCGGAGACCTTTTCTGTCATGCGTCGAGAAAATCCTCACGGAATCATTTTTGCTAACTTAGGTGCCCACCACGATGTGGACAATGCCAAGCGGGCTGTAGATTTGCTGGAGGCCAATGCCATTCAGATTCATGTCAATGCTCCTCAGGAGATTGTTATGCCAGAGGGGGACCGAGATTTCTCTATGTGGTTGAAGAACATCGAGATTCTGGTGCGGGAGCTGGATGTGCCTGTCATTGCCAAGGAAGTTGGCTTTGGTATGAGCCGGGAAACGGTGGCAAAATTGGCCTCGGTTGGTGTCCAGACAGTTGATGTTTCGGGGACTGGTGGGACGGATTTTGCCAAGATTGAGAATGCTCGTCGAGTCTTTCATGATTACGACTACCTGGAGGGTTGGGGCCAATCGACGGTGGTTTCTCTGGTGGAGGTCATGTCTCTGCCGGCTGACCGTCGTCCTCAGGTCATCGCCTCAGGTGGTATTAAAAATCCGCTAGATATTGTCAAAGCCCTGGCCCTTGGTGCTGACCTGGTCGGGATGTCCAATCACTTCCTGCAATTTGTAAAAGACGGCAAGGCAGACCGCCTGGAAGAGGCCATGCAGGCTATCGACTGCTACCAGACACAGATTGCGGAAATCATGACCATGCTGGGTGCTAAAACTGTGGCAGACTTGAGAAAGACCGACCTGATTCTAGCACCGGCTGTGCAGAATTGGTGTCAGGCACGTGGTATTGACTGGACGGCCTATGCAAGACGGTCAGCAGAAAAATAATACTCTTAGAAAATCATCTTATCCTTGTCGAGAGCCTTGGTGACTGAAATGCTCCGAGGGAGCTAGGCTAGATTGATTTTTATGGAATACAATAGAATAGAAAGAGGAGCACCTGGCTGAGGTGCTCCTTTTACAATCTTTACTCTGCCAATTGGCCTGCTTGCAATTGGTACATGCGTTGGTAGGTGCCTTCCATGGCCAAGAGTTGTTCGTGGTTGCCCGACTCGATAATCTTGCCCTTGTCCAAGACATAGATGCAATCGGCATCTTGGATGGTGGATAGGCGGTGGGCGATGGCAATGGTAGTCCGTCCTTGACGCATTTTTTCCAGGGAATGCTGGACAGTTTGCTCGGTTTCGGAGTCAATATTGGCTGTGGCCTCATCTAAAATCAGGATTTTAGGCTGGCTGGCCATGGTGCGAGCAAAGGCCAGCAATTGACGTTGTCCAGTTGAGAAGGCGGAACCTTTTTCGGTAACCAGGTGGTCATAGCCGTCTGGCAATTTTTCGATAAAGGGAGCAGCGTCCACAAAACGGGCTGCCTCCTCGACCTGCTCTCTACTGATATCCTGGTACATCTGGATATTGGAGGCAATGGTTCCGTGATAGAGGAAGGGGTCCTGCAAGACCAGACCGATATTTGACCGCAATTCCTGGGCAGGGAAGGTTCGGATATCCTGACCGTCAATCAGAACCCGCCCGGATTCAAATTCGTAAAAACGCATGAAGACGTTGATAATAGACGATTTTCCAGAACCGGTCGCGCCGACAAAGGCGATAGTCTGGCCTTTCTTGACCTGAAAAGAAACCTTGTCAAGGATTTTCCGTTTGCCGTCGTAGGAGAAGGAAACGTCCTCAAAAGCGATATCTCCCTGGCTGATACGGGCTCCCTGGTCAACCTGCAGGGGTTCCTCAATGGTCTGGTCCATAAGGGTAAAGACACGGCCGGCCGAAACCATGGAGGTTTGCAGGGTAGAGAAATGCTGGGTGACCTCCAAAAGCGGGTCGAAGAGGCGGTTAGCATATTGGATGAAGGCATAAATCATCCCAGCAGATACAGTAGCGTCTGACCAGTCCAAGCCGAAGTAGCTAATCAGCAGGGCATAGGTCAAAATCTTAATCAGCGATAGGGCAGGACGGAGGAAGAGACTGTCCAGGGCCATAGACTTGCTAGCATAGGCCAGGTGTTCCTGGTTGATAGCCTCAAATTCCTCAGTTAGACGTTTTTCCTGAGAAAAGGCCTGAATAATCCGGATGCCCTCGATAGACTCTGCTAGCTTGCTGTTGATGTTGCTGAGGAGACTGCGTGTCTTAGCGACGACAGGAGCGGATTTTTTGCGGTAAAGATTAACGAGGATGAAGATGACGGGGAGGAAAAGTACCAGCATGGAGGTCAATTTCCAGTCCAGGGCAAACATGGTATAGAGAGTAACCACGATGACAAAGAGGGCTGAAATAAAGCTGGATAGGATTCCTGAGAACATCTCTGAGATACTTTCTGTGTCATTGGTCAGGCGAGACACGATAGAACCGCTCGGTGTTTGGTCGAAATAGGCCATGCCTAGAGTTTGGACCTTGCCAAAGGCATCCCGACGAATATCTCGGACTACGCTATAGGAAACCTTGGCAAACCAAATATTGCCTAGATACTGAAAGAGCATCTGCACCAGATAAAGCCCAAAATAGGCAGCCAGAATCATGGTCCCAGACTGGGAGATATGTCCGATATAATTGTCAATAAAGTGGGAGGCTAGAAGGGGAATGATGCTGCGAACAACAGTCGTCAGCAAGAGAAAGGTCAGGGCTGCAGCAGTTAGGAGCGAGTAGGGTTTGAGATAGGATAGGAGGCGCCAGAAAACGCCTTTTTCTTTTGATTTAGCTTGCATTTTCTTCCTCCATTTCCAGTTGTTGCATCATGTAGGTGTCGTAGTACCAGGCTTGATTTTCCAAGAGTTCCTGGTGGGTACCCCGCTCGGCGATTTTTCCGTCTTCCATAACCAAAATCAAGTCAGCATGGACTACAGCTGAGAGCCGGTGGGCTGTGATGATAGTGGTCTTGTCCAGACGGCTGCTCTTGATATTTTCGATAATAGCATGTTCTGTCTTGGCATCAACTGCTGATAGGGAATCATCCAAAATCAGGATGTCAGGGTTGAGAATCATGGCACGGGCCATGGCTAGACGTTGTTTCTGCCCACCAGATAGGGAAATCCCTTTCTCACCGACCATAGTCGCAAAGCCGTCAGGCATGTCTTCGATGTCTGCATAGACATGGACAGTTTTGGCCGCCTCTTTGATGTGCTGCAATTCCAAATTAGGGTCGCCAAAGCTGATATTGTCCGCAACACTGGCCGCAAAGAGAAATTGGTCCTGGGGAACATATCCCATAAGGGCACGCAGGTCTGCCAGGCGGTAGTTTTTGATATCCTGCCCGTTTAGGGAAATAGCGCCCTGGTCTACATCATATTCCCGTAGGAGGAGCTTGATGAGACTGGTCTTACCAGAACCTGTTGGACCAACCAGGCCGATAGTCTGACCTTTTTCAATGCTGAAGTGAATATCTTCTAAAGTAGGCTGCTCAGAATCCTTATCGTAAGAAAAGCGGTCGACCTTGTAGGAGATTTGTCCATTTTCTGGTGCTGGCAGAGGCTTGCTGGCCTCTTTTACATCAGAATGAACATCCAGTAAACTCTGGATGCGGTCGTAGGAAACAGCACCACGCTGGGTAATATTAAAGAGGAAACCGATAGCCATGAGGGGCCAGACCAGCAGGTCCAGGTAAGTCATAAAGGTGACCAATTGCCCTAAGGTAACCTGGCCTTGGGCGATGAATTGGGAGCCAAAAATCAAGGTGAGAACATAGGAGAGTCCGACAAAGAAGAGGACAGCTGGGTCGAAGAGGGAATCGTAGCGCATGGTCTTGAGGTTTTGGAGGTAGGCTGCCTGGTTGACCTCTTGAAAGGCCTTGCTTTCCTGCTCTTGGTAGCCAAAGGATTTGGTGACCTTTATACCCGAAACAGCTTCCTGTACCTTGTTGTTAAGCTCTGAAAAGGCTGCCTGTGAAGCCTTGAAATTTTCATGGGTGCGACGGCCTAAAAAATTAGTAGTGAGCGTCATGAAGGGTAGGGGGAGGATTGCCACCAGGGTCATTTGCCAGGAAATGCTCAAACTCATCGTAATTAAGGTAACCAAGGCAGTAACGGTAGCATCAACAAAGGACATGACGCCACCACCTGCTAGTCGGGTCAAGGCATTGATGTCATTGGTGGCATGAGCCATGAGGTCACCGGTCCTGTGATTTTGGAAAAATGAGGGCGACATATTCATAAAATGCTCAAAGAGGCGAGCCCGCATAATTTTTCCTAGACGAAAAGAGGTGGCCAGGATATTCATTCGCCAGACATAGCGGAGGGCGTACATGCCAAAGCCAGATAGGATAAGCCCCAGAACGCCCAAGAGGAGTCCCTGTCCTGTCAGTGCACGGCTGTCGATTTGGTCAATGATTTCTCCCATAATATAGGCCGGCAGCAGGTTGAGGAGACTGACCAGACACAGAGAGATAATGCCAAGGAGGTAGCGCTTTTTCTCTATCTTAAAAAACCACCATAGTTGTTTGACAATTTTCATAATCATCCTTTCTTTTATTTCATAGAATTTGGGCAAAATAAAGGTTGGATATCCTTTCTAAGACTCCAACAGATAGTTCCTGTTTTTTAGTTAGAGATTGAGGTAGCGTAGTAAACTTCGTTTATTTGCGTTATAGGCTCCGAACCGGTCATAACGAATGATACGGACTCTGTTCGCTCCCTCTCCAACTTCCAACAGTCTCCCCCAGACTGTGGAGTCATACAGGTTATAAATGTACATTCCAGTGTAACATACTATTCAGAAAAAGGAAAGTAAGTAGCCATGAGGACTTTTTTTTGAGATTGTCCTTGTCTTTCAGATAAACTGGAGAGGCGAACATTTCGAGGTCAATATGTCCTAGCAATTCCGTTTTCCTCTTATTTGTGGTAAAATAGGAGAAAATTTTATGAGGTAGAAACATGAAAGCTATTGTTACTGTTGTAGGAAAAGATAAGACAGGTATCGTGGCAGGTGTTGCAAGCAAACTTGCGGCCTTGGAGCTCAATATCGATGACATTTCACAGACCGTTTTGGATGAGTATTTTACCATGATGGCGGTGGTATCGGCTGATGGGAAGAAGGATTTCACAGCCTTGCGTGCAGAGCTTGAGGCCTACGGTCAGGAGCTCAATGTGAAAATCAACATTCAAAGTGCGGCCATTTTTGATGCTATGCACAACTTATAAGAGGTAGACCATGGATATTAGACAAGTTACTGAAACCATTGAGATGATCGAGGAGCAGCACTTCGATATTCGGACCATTACTATGGGGATTTCCCTCTTGGACTGTATTGATGCGGATATTGACAAGGCTGCGGAGAAAGTGTATACAAAAATTGTCACTAAGGCCAAGAACTTGGTAGCGGTCGGTGATGAGATTGCAGCAGAGCTTGGTATCCCTATTGTCAACAAACGGGTGTCGGTTACGCCGATTTCCCTGATTGGTGCGGCGACAGATGCGACAGATTATCTGCCTTTGGCTCATGCCTTGGACAAGGCGGCCCATGAGATTGGCATTGATTTTATCGGAGGCTTTTCAGCTCTGGTTCAAAAGGGCTACCAAAAAGGAGATGAAATCCTCATCAACTCTATTCCGCAGGCATTGGCCCAAACGACAAAAGTCTGCTCGTCGGTCAATATCGGATCGACCAAGACGGGTATCAATATGACGGCTGTGCGGGACATGGGGCGGATCATCAAGGAGACGGCGGAAGCTTCTGATATGGGGGCGGCCAAGCTGGTGGTCTTTGCCAATGCGGTCGAGGACAATCCCTTCATGGCGGGTGCCTTCCATGGTGTCGGCGAGGCGGATGTGGTCATCAATGTCGGTGTGTCTGGACCTGGTGTGGTCAAGCGTGCCCTTGAAAAAGTGCGTGGTGAGAGCTTTGATGTGGTGGCGGAGACCGTCAAGAAGACCGCCTTCAAGATTACCCGTATCGGTCAGCTGGTCGGCAATATGGCCAGCGAACGCCTGGGTGTCAAGTTCGGTATCGTGGATCTGTCGCTTGCTCCAACGCCGGCTGTTGGCGACTCAGTGGCACGGGTTTTGGAGGAAATGGGCTTAGAAACCGTTGGTACGCACGGAACGACTGCTGCCCTTGCTCTGCTCAATGATGCAGTGAAAAAGGGTGGGGTTATGGCCTGCAACCAAGTCGGTGGCTTGTCAGGTGCCTTTATTCCTGTTTCTGAGGACGAGGGCATGATTGCGGCGGTGCAAAATGGCTCCCTTAACCTTGAAAAATTGGAAGCCATGACGGCTATCTGTTCTGTAGGTTTGGATATGATTGCCATTCCAGAAACAACGCCTGCTGAAACCATTGCGGCTATGATTGCGGATGAGGCTGCCATTGGAGTTATCAACCAGAAAACGACTGCGGTCCGTATTATTCCACTTGGAAAAGAAGGGGACATGATCGAATTTGGTGGCCTTCTAGGAACAGCTCCTGTTATGAAGGTCAATCAAGCTTCGTCTGTGGACTTTATCAATCGTGGTGGACAGATTCCAGCACCGATTCATAGTTTTAAGAACTAAAAAACGTAGACCGATTGCCACAAGCAGTCGGTTTTTTGTTATACTATATAGTAAGAAATGACAAGGAGAAAAAGGAATGGCAGATGTAAGATTATATATTTCTCGTCACGGGAAAACCATGTTCAATACCATTGGGCGCGTGCAGGGCTGGTGTGACACACCGCTGACCAAGGCTGGTGAGGAAGGAATCCGCGAGCTTGGTTTGGGGCTAAAGGATGCGGGCCTTGATTTTAAGCTGGCTGTTTCTAGTGACTTGGGAAGAACTGTTCAAACTATGACCATCGCCCAGCGTGAGTTAGGAATTTTAGGGAAAATCCCTTATTACCAAGACAAGCGTATCCGTGAATGGTGTTTCGGTAGTTTTGAAGGCATGTACGATGCCGAGCTTTTCCAAGGGGTCCTGCCTCGTTTGAAAGGGACAGTTGATGCGACAGGCATGTCCTTTGCGGAAATCGCAGCAGGTATCCAAGAAGCAGACACCGCTGGCTGGGCAGAATCCTGGGAGGTATTGAGCAATCGTATCTTAACAGGTTTTGAATCCATCGCCCAAGACTTGGAAAAACAAGGCGGAGGTAATGCCCTTGTGGTCAGCCACGGTATGACTATTGCAACCCTGGCTCATCTGTTGGAGCCAGAGCGTGGTGCCAATGTCTTTCTCGATAACGGCTCGATAACCGTCCTCAAATACGAAAATGGCAAGCTTTTAATTGAAGAAGTTGGTGACCTATCCTACCGCAAACGCGGAGCAGAGTTGATTGCCCAAGGGAAATAAAGATATGAAATCAGGGAGATTTCTCTGATTTTTTTATTGATAGGTTATTGCTCTAGGTCTTCAGACCGATTTTTAGCACTCTAGGCAAAAGAGTGCTAATTTTTTGTCTTTTTCTCTTGACAATCCATTTTTTCGGCGTATAATGGGAGTATATAGGTTAGCACTCGTTATACGAGAGTGCTAAAGCTAAAAATCAATCGTGTTCATGAAAGGAGCGGAGATGATTACCCAACGTCAAAATGATATTTTGAATCTGATTGTTGAATTGTTTACGCGTCATCATGAGCCAGTTGGTTCTAAGGCCTTGCAGGAAATGATTGCTTCAAGTTCGGCTACCATTCGCAATGATATGGCTAAGCTGGAGCAGTTGGGCTTGCTGGAAAAGGCCCACACATCAAGTGGACGGATGCCCAGTCGGGCTGGTTTTCAATACTTTGTCAACCACTCGCTTAATCTGGAACATATCGATGAAGAAGATGTTTATCAAGTGGTCAAGGCCTTCGACTTTGAAGCCTTCAAGCTGGAGGACATCTTGGAGCGGGCAAGTCAGGTCCTAGCGGATTTGACAGACTACACCTCGGTCATTTTAGATGTGGAGCCTACCAGTCAGCAGGTGACCTCCTTTGATATCGTGCAGCTCAGTAGCCACGATGCTCTGGCAGTCTTGACTTTGGACCAGTCTAAACCTGTCACTGTCCAGTTTGCCATTCCCAAGAACTTTTTGACCAGGGACTTGGAAGTACTCAAACGCCTGGTGGATGAACGCTTCGTTGGACAGACGGTCTTGTCCATCCACTACAAGCTGCGGACGGAGATTCCCCAGGTGGTGCAACGTTACTTCACCACGACGGACAATGTCTTGGATTTGATGGATTATATCTTTTCCAATCTTTTCCGAGAATCAGTCTTTATCAGTGGAAAGGTTGCTTCGCTGACCTATGGCAATCTAGCTACTTATCAGCTCTTGGATAGCCCACAGCTACTAGCCCCAGAGTTGCGGCAGGGCTTGGCTCCAGACCAGCAGACCAGCATTTCTGTGGCGGAACATAGGGATCCTGCCCTAGCGGATGTGACAGTCATTCATCATCGCTTTCCAATCCCCTATCGGGGCATGGCCCAGATGAGTTTGCTTGGTCCTGTTGACATGGACTACCGCAGACAGATGAGTTTGATCAACATTATCAGCCGCGTCCTATTTATGAAATTAACCGATTACTACCGTTATCTAAGTAGTAATCATTACGAAGTCAATTAGAAGGAGAATGCTTTGTCAGAAGAAATCAAAAACGAAGAAATCGTAGAAGAGGTTGAAGCAACAGAAGAAGTTGTCGAAACTCCTGAAAAATCAGAATTGGACTTAGCAAATGAGCGTGCAGAGGAATTTGAAAACAAGTACCTCCGTGCCCATGCTGAAATGCAAAATATCCAACGCCGTGCCAACGAGGAACGCCAGACCATTCAGCGTTACCGTTCGCAAGACTTGGCCAAGAAAATCTTGCCGAGCTTGGATAACTTGGAACGTGCCCTTCAAGTCGAAGGATTGACAGAAGATGTCAAAAAAGGCTTGGAAATGGTACAGGAAAGCTTGATTCAAGCCCTCAAAGAAGAAGGGGTGGAAGAAGTCGCAACAGATGTCTTTGACCCAAATCTTCACATGGCCATTCAAACCGTTCCAGCCACAGACGACTGCCCAGCAGAACACATCGCACAAGTCTTCCAAAAAGGCTACAAGTTGCATGAACGTCTGTTGAGACCGGCTATGGTAGTGGTGTCAGAATAAATGATAGAGCTACGCGAAATCAGCGATGAAAATTTTCACGATTGCTTACATCTAGATTCTGGCTTATCTAACGAAGATTATGTCGATTCAGTTGAGTTTTCATTGGCAGAAGCTTGGAGCCTTCGACCATTCTCACATCCGAAAGCTATTTATAATGAAGGTGAATTGATAGGCTACGTTTCGCTTTACTGCAAAGACAGCAATGGTGAAATCATCAATTTCTTAATTGATAAGTATCATCAAGGAAAAGGATTTGGCAGAAAAGCAGCTGAAGTCTGCATAGACTATCTGAGCATAGAGCACAGCCTAGCTCAAATTTCTCTACCAGTTCATAAAGAACATTTGGAAGCTAGAAATTTCTGGAAGAAATTAGGCTTTCAAGAATCAAACAACATTGAAGATGACTATATCTTCATGCGTCGAACAACCTGACCGAAATGTCGTTAAACTATGAAATTGTAAACAAAGACAGGCCTTAGGCTTGTAGGCTGGCGAACATCGTGAGCCCATTTGATACTCTCCGCCGTGGCGGTAGATACGCAAAGTTTGAGACAATTGGCTCAAACTTTAGTCAAAGAGACCGCAAAAGCGGGCTCTGACGGCGTCGCCACTTAAGGAGAGTATCACTAAAAGAAATAAAAAAAGAGGTAAATCATATGTCTAAAATTATCGGTATTGACTTAGGTACAACAAACTCAGCAGTTGCAGTTCTTGAAGGAACTGAATCAAAAATCATCGCAAACCCAGAAGGAAATCGCACAACTCCGTCTGTTGTGTCTTTCAAAAATGGTGAAATCATCGTTGGTGATGCGGCAAAACGCCAAGCGGTAACTAACCCAGATACCATCATCTCTATCAAATCAAAAATGGGAACTTCTGAAAAAGTTTCAGCAAACGGCAAAGAATACACTCCACAAGAAATCTCAGCAATGATCCTTCAATATTTGAAAGGTTATGCTGAAGAATACCTTGGTGAAAAAGTAACTAAAGCCGTTATCACAGTTCCAGCTTACTTCAACGATGCCCAACGTCAAGCAACAAAAGACGCTGGTAAAATCGCAGGTCTTGAAGTAGAACGTATCGTCAACGAGCCAACTGCAGCAGCCCTTGCTTATGGTTTGGACAAGACTGACAAAGACGAGAAAATCTTGGTATTCGACCTTGGTGGTGGTACATTCGACGTGTCTATCCTTGAACTTGGTGACGGTGTCTTTGACGTACTTGCAACAGCAGGTGACAACAAGCTCGGTGGTGACGACTTTGACCAAAAGATTATCGACCACATGGTAGCTGAATTCAAGAAAGAAAACGGCATCGACTTGTCAGCTGACAAAATGGCTCTTCAACGTTTGAAAGATGCAGCTGAAAAAGCTAAGAAAGACCTTTCAGGTGTGACTTCAACTCAAATCAGCTTGCCGTTCATCACTGCAGGTGCAGCAGGTCCGCTTCACTTGGAAATGACATTGACTCGTGCAAAATTTGACGAATTGACTTACGACCTTGTAGAACGTACAAAAGTTCCTGTTCGTCAAGCTCTTTCAGATGCAGGCCTTAGCTTGTCAGAAATTGACGAAGTCATCCTTGTCGGTGGTTCAACTCGTATCCCAGCCGTTGTAGAAGCTGTAAAAGCTGAAACAGGTAAAGAGCCAAACAAATCTGTAAACCCTGACGAAGTTGTTGCTATGGGTGCGGCAATCCAAGGTGGTGTGATCACTGGTGATGTCAAAGACGTTGTCCTTCTTGATGTAACACCATTGTCACTTGGTATCGAAACAATGGGTGGCGTATTTACAAAACTCATCGACCGCAATACAACTATCCCAACTTCTAAGTCACAAGTCTTCTCAACTGCGGCGGACAACCAGCCAGCTGTTGACATCCACGTGCTTCAAGGTGAGCGTCCAATGGCAGCAGACAACAAGACACTTGGTCGCTTCCAATTGACTGACATCCCTGCAGCACCTCGTGGTATCCCACAAATCGAAGTAACATTTGACATCGACAAGAACGGTATCGTTTCTGTAAAAGCCAAAGACCTTGGTACGCAAAAAGAGCAAACCATCGTTATCCAGTCTAACTCAGGTTTGACAGATGAAGAAATCGACCGCATGATGAAAGATGCAGAAGCAAACGCAGAAGCAGATAAGAAACGTAAGGAAGAAGTAGACCTTCGTAACGATGTGGACCAAGCAATCTTTGCGACTGAGAAAACGCTTAAAGAAACTGAAGGCAAAGGCTTCGACGCAGAACGTGACCAAGCCCAAGCAGCTCTTGACGAGTTGAAAGCAGCTCAAGAAGCAAACAACTTGGACGACATGAAAGCTAAACTTGAAAACCTCAACGAAAAAGCCCAAGCCCTTGCAGTGAAACTCTATGAACAAGCCGCAGCAGCACAACAAGCAGCCGCAGGCCAAGAAGGTGCTCAAACAGCTAACAACGCAGGCGATGATGTAGTAGACGGCGAGTTTACGGAAAAGTAAGTTAAGATGTGAGAGAGTTAAGAGAACGACAGAAAAATAGGAACTTAACGCTGAATGCTTTCATTCAAGGAAAGTTATCTTTTTACCGAAGTTCTTAGCTCGAACTCAGTTCTCATCTTCTCGAGAATAGAAATCATTATTAAGTCAAAATTCCAATCACAGAGGTTGCAACCCAGCCTCTGTTTTTGGGTAATGTGCGTCAGCAAGAGCGACCAGGGGTCGCTAAAACGATAGTTACCGCCGCTGTGGTATTTCGGGAAGTTTCAATACCTTAGGCTTGAAACTTAGCTAGAGAGATTTTTGAGACTTAGGGAAGAGGTTTTATTGGCAACAAAGTTGACAATAAGAAACCTCTAGCCATAAGCGAGGAAAAGCTCACAGCGTCCCCGCAGCCTAAGGCAACTATCAAAAATAAAAGATAAGGTATCTTATATGAACAATACAGAATACTATGATCGTCTCGGCGTCTCTAAGGACGCCTCACAGGACGAAATTAAAAAAGCTTATCGTAAGCTATCAAAAAAATATCACCCAGACATTAACAAGGATGCTGGTGCGGAAGATAAATATAAGGAAGTTCAAGAGGCCTACGAGACCTTGAGCGATCCTCAAAAACGTGCCTCTTATGACCAATTTGGTGCGGCTGGAGCCAATGGTGGCTTCGGCGGTGGCGGATTTGGTGGCTTTGACGGTGCTGGTTTCGGCGGTTTCGAGGATATCTTCTCTAGTTTCTTCGGCGGTGGAACTGCTCAACGTAATCCTAATGCACCTCGTCAGGGAGATGATTTGCAGTACCGTGTCAATTTGAAATTTGAAGAGGCTATTTTCGGTGCTGAAAAAGAAGTTTCCTACAACCGTGAGGCAACTTGTCGTACCTGTACTGGTTCGGGTGCCAAACCTGGGACCAGTCCTGTAACTTGTGGACGCTGTCATGGCTCTGGTGTTATCAATGTTGATACACAGACACCACTTGGAACCATGCGCCGTCAGATGACCTGTGATGTCTGTCACGGTCGTGGCAAGCAGATTAAGGATCCGTGTACGACCTGTCGTGGAACTGGTCATGAGAAACAGGCTCACACTGTTACGGTCAAGGTTCCTGCAGGTGTCGAAACTGGTCAGCGTATCCGTCTGGCTGGTCAAGGTGAAGCTGGATTTAACGGAGGCTCTTACGGAGATCTCTATGTAGTCGTTCAAGTCGAGGCATCGGATAAATTTGAGCGTGAAGGTACGACCATTCTTTACAAATTGGACCTCAACTTTGTTCAAGCTGCACTAGGTGACACCGTCCATGTGCCAACGGTTCATGGTGATGTGGATATGGTTATTCCGGAAGGGACCCAGACAGGCAAGACCTTCCGTCTTAAAGGCAAGGGTGCGCCAAGTATCCGCGGGGGTGCCATGGGTGACCAGTATGTCACTGTCAATGTAGTGACACCAACAGGGCTCAATGACCGCCAGAAAGCAGCTTTAAAAGATTTTGCGGCAGCAGGCAATATCAATGTTCATCCGCAGAAAAAAGGCTTTTTCGACAAGGTCAAGGATGCTTTTGAAGATTTATAAGAGAGATTGGATTGGCACTGCCAGTCCTTTTTCTGTATCATACTCAATGAAAATCAAACTGTGAAAGCCAATTAACCACTGTGTTAAAGTGTTTTTACTGTTCAAATAATGTGAGGTTGGATGTTATATCAAACCTCTTTTTCTATATCAGTATTTTTTTCAAATAGTTCCAACAGTCTTATGGTAAAATAAGAGCATTAGTAGAAATGAAAGGGATTACGGATGGACAAGTGGTTGACTGGTCTTGAGCTGAAAAAATACCAGGATCGTTCGGGTCTGGCAGGGAGTAAGCAGGGCCCCTTGGTCTGGACAGAAGTCTTTTTGCGCGAGGTCAATCAACAGACCCAGCAAGGTATTCTGCACTACTGGCCCATGGATACGACGGTCATATTGGGCATGATGGACAGTCAGGTGCCGGACTTGTCGGCTGGTCTGGCTCATATTAAACAGGCTGGCTACAGCCCTATTATCCGTAGTCTGGGTGGTTTGGCAGTGGTGGCTGACCAAGGCGTACTCAATCTGACCTTGATTTTGCCGAATGCTCAAGGGCATCAGGTCAACCTCCACAAAAGCTATCAGGTCATGGTGGACTTGATTAGCCAGTCTTTGGCGGATTTTCCAGTTCAAGTGGAGAGTGGCGAAATAGCGACTTCCTACTGCCCAGGCACCTATGATTTGTCTATCCAGGGGCGGAAGTTTGCTGGTTTGGCCCAGCGGGTCTATAAGCAGGCCATTGCTATTTCAGCCTATATCAGTGTTCATGGCAATCAAGCAGCTCGAGGCCAGCTGGTGGCTGATTTTTACCAGGCGAGTAGTGGTGGCCAACCGATACCAGACCGCTATCCCCAGGTCAATCCAGATTCTATGGCCAATCTCTCAGACCTGGTTGGTCGTGAATTGACAGTCGAGGATATGCAGAAGCGAATTGAGGTCGTCCTAGAGAGAAATGGTGCTAGGCTTTCAAACTATTATCCCTCGTCGGACAATATGGCTGACTTTATGGACCTGGGACGAGGAATTAAGGAGTTTCAGGAGAAGTATGGCATATAGTCGTATCAAGTTTTGCCCTCAGGCTAGCTAGCAGCTCTGCTATTTACAAAAGAGAAAGGTATAGATATGGAATGGATGGATGCGACAGCTCAGGCTCAGGCTGTCAATGGTGGACAGGTTTCGGCCAAGGAACTGGTCCAAGAGGCTATCGAGAAGATAGAGGTGCTAAATCCGCAGTTTAATGCGGTGGTCTACACCCAGTATGACCAGGCTCTAGCTGAGGCAGAAGAGCAAGATTTTTTGGGTAAACCTTTTGCTGGGGTTCCTTTGCTGTTAAAGGATTTAGGGCAAAATGAAAAGGGGCATCCCTCTTCAGCGGGTTCTCGGTTGTTTCAGGGTCATTCGGTCGGCCATACGGATAGGTATGTGCAAGCTCTCAAGGACCTGGGTTTTATTATTCTGGGTCGGACCAATACTCCGGAGTTTGGCTTTAAAAATATCTCGGATGCTCTGGTCCATGGTCCGGTCAATCTCCCATCAGATGTCAAGCGCAATGCTGGCGGTTCAAGCGGAGGAGCAGCTGCAGCCCTGGCTTCTGGAATGGTCAGCATTGCGGCAGCATCGGACGGTGGTGGTTCCATTCGGATTCCCGCGTCCTTCAATAGTTTGATTGGTCTCAAGCCCAGTCGTGGGCGCATTCCTGTCGGTCCCAAGTCTTTCCGAGGTTGGCAGGGGGCTTCTAGCAACTTTGCCTTGACCAAGTCCGTTCGGGACACCAAGCGGCTGCTTTATCATTTTCAAACCTATCAGGTTGAGGCGCCTTTTCCCTTGGCAACCCTGTCGGAAGAGTCGATTTTCAGTTCTCTTAATCGCCCTTTGAAAATTGCCTTTACCAGTCAATCCCCTATTGGTAGCAAGGTTAGTCTGGAAGCGCAGACGGCGGTTCTTCAGCTGGTCGACCACCTTCTAGGGATGGGTCATCAAGTGGAGGAATTACAGCGACAGCCCTTGGACGGGAGTGAAGTGATGCAGTCCTATTATATTATGAATAGCGTAGAGACTGCTCAGATGTTTGATGAAATTGAAACGGCTTTTGGACGCCCAATGACTCTGGATGACATGGAGCCCATGACCTGGGCCATTTATCAGAGCGGTCAAACCATACCGGCCAAGCTTTATTCTAAGGTTTTACAGGATTGGGACCGCTACAGTGCCAGCATGCAGGAATTTCACCAGACCTACGACATTCTCCTGACTCCCACGGTGGCAGATGTGGCTCCTCTTCATGGTCAATTTCAGCCGTCTGTTGATTTAGAAACCCGCCTCAAGCAGACCCAGGAATATTCAATGGCTGCTCAGCAGGACTTGATCTGGGAGATGTTTGTGGACAGTCTCGCTCTTACTCCCTTTACGCAACAGGCCAATATTACAGGCCAACCATCCATTAGTTTGCCGACGCATGTTACCAAAGAAGGCCTACCGATAGGGGTCCAATTGACAGCAGCTAAGGGCCGAGAAGGCATCCTTTTACAGCTAGCCCAGGACTTGGAAGATGCCCATTTGTTTAGAATGTAAATGGCTACAAAAAACGGTACCAAATTCTTGCCAAATCTTTTTCAAAATGTTACCCTATTAAAGTTGGTGGGTTAACACCAAAAATAAAGAAAAAGGAAGTTTGTCACTTCCAGAGGAGATTGACATGTTGAAAAAATTGTTGGCATCAGCCTTTCTTGTATCTACATTAACGCTGGCAGCTTGCTCAAGCAACGCTTCTAAGACAGAAGAAGCAACTGCAGAACCAACCAAATGGGAACAAGTCAAGGAAGCAGGTGTCTTGAAAGTTGCGACTCCAGGTACGCTTTTCCCAACGTCATACTACAATGACAAGAAGGAATTGGTTGGTTATGAAGTCGATATGATGAAGGAAATCGGCAAGCGCTTGGATCTCGAAATTGAATTCCAAGAAATCGGTGTAGCAGAAGCTCTGACATCAGTAGACTCAGGCAAGGTAGATGTTTCAGTAAACAACCTGCAGCCAACAGCTGAGCGTAAGGAAAAATACAACCTCTCTGAGGCTTACAAGTATTCTGTATCTGGTATGATTGTCCGTGAAGATGGTTCATCAAACATCACCGCAAAGGACCTTTCAGACTGGAAGGGTAAAAAAGCTGGTGGTGGTGCTGGTACAACCTTCATGAAGATTGCTGAAAAGCAAGGCGCAGAGCCAGTTATCTACGATAACGTAACCAACGACGTTTACCTTCGCGATGTATCCACTGGTCGAACAGACTTTATTCCAAATGACTACTTCACACAAGTGGTCGCAGTTAAGATGATTACTGCAAAATTCCCAGATATCAAAGTGAAGATGGGTGATGTTCGTTACAATCCAAACGAATCTGTGATTGTCATGAGCAAAGAAGATGACAGTCTGAAACAAGAGTTGGATAAGGTTATCAAAGAAATGAAGGAAGATGGTAGTTTGAAAGCTATCTCTGAAAAACACTATGCTGGACAAGACTTGACCAAACCTGCTGAAGGTGCAGATGAGTTGCCAGTAGTAGACGTTGACTAAACATCAGAAAGGTTGGAAGTGATTCCTACCTTTTTATCTAGTAAAGAAAGGACGGGTGTTGACCTGGTCGGCGCCTCCAAGGTATTTCTCTATGTCTATCAATTGGCAGGCTGTTTTTGATCCAAAACTAGCTTTTGAGGCTATTCCGCTTATTCTAGAGGGCTTGCCCTACACATTGGCTCTATCTCTTATCGGCTTTGCCCTAGGGACCTTTTGTGGCTTTTTTGTAGCCTTGATGCGTATGTCTAAGCTTGCCGTCCTCCGCTGGTTGGCTATGGCTCATATTTCCCTCATGCGGGGTATTCCGCTTATGGTCTTGCTTTTCTTTATCTATTTTGGTCTGCCCTTTATGGGCATTCAGCTGGATGCGATATCAGCGTCCATCATTGCCTTTACTTCCATGTCATCGGCCTACATCTCGGAAATCATCCGTTCTTCCCTGTCGGCTATTGATAAGGGTCAATGGGAGGCGGCACGCAGTCTGGGCCTCAAGACCAATGTTATCTACCGCAAGATTATCATTCCTCAGGCCTTCCGCATTGCCCTACCGCCTTTGAGCAATGTTCTGTTGGACATGGTAAAAAGTACCTCGCTGACAGCCATGATTACAGTGCCTGAAATTTTCAACAAGGCCAAAATCGTCGGCGGTGCTAAGTCAGACTACATGACTGTCTATATCTGCGTAGCCTTGATTTATTGGGTCATTTGTACACTCTATGCTGTGGGGCAGTTACGCTTGGAAAAACGTCTGGCTACTTATTAATGGTTAAAAAGATGATTCGATAGGAGTATCGGGTCATTTTTTCTTGGAAAATGGCAGAGCAGAGGGAGTGGGCAAGCACTCGACAAAGCTAAGAAAAGTTCGTCTGCCCTCCGCACAGCTTCAACTGTCTGGGGGACAGTTAAAGGTTGGAAATAGATTGAACGGAGTTCGCATCATTTGTTAGGACTAGTTCGGAGCGAAAAACGCGAACGAAATGAGGTTTGCTACGCAATCCTTATTTCCAACCTTTCACAGTTCCCCAAACTGTGAAAGCCAATCAACCACTGCGCTGAGATGTTGATTCGAACTAAAGAAAGTGATCCGAGGCTTTTTGCCCAGGTTCATCCTCATCATAGTTTGTGAGTTTTTTACTTGCAATCTGCTGAAAAGAGGAGTGTTATAAAATATATCGATAGTTAGTGATATATTGCTAAGGTTTTTTAAGAAAGGTGGAGTATATCATGGTTATTATTACAGTTTTTGGTAAAGGGAAAATGGGACGACGAACCATCGGCGATTTGCTGGAGTCAGGCGGTCATCAAATTGACTATGTGGACCGTGAAGACTTGCAAGGTCGTGCTCTGGGTGATGTGGTTATCTTGGCCTTGCGTTATGATGCCATTGCAGGCGTGGTAGAGGAAAATAAAGAAGCTTTTCAGGGAAGATTTTGGTGGACATTTCCAATCCTGTCAACTTTGATACCTGGGATGAATTGGTGGTACCAGCAGGAAGCTCATCTGCCGAGATGATTGCTGAAAAATTGTCTGAAACCAAGGTCATCAAGGCTTTCAACACCTCATCAGCCATGATGTTGCAGACGAACAATGTCGGTCAAGGTCACACTCCAGTGGTGCACATGGCTTCTGATGATACAGATGCTAAGGAAGTTTTGGCAGCGAGTATTGCAGCAACAGGATTGGACACAGTGGATGTCGGTGATCTCAAACGCACGCGGGAATTAGAAGCACTCGGTTTCTTGCAAATGAGATTGACCAAGGACCAAAAAGTCAGCCCTTTAGGTGGCTATTTGTTGATTAAATGATAGAAAAGCAGAGATTGTGCTATCTCTGCTTTATTCTTTATGGTATTCTAATAAATCTCCGGGTTGGCAGTCCAGAATACGACAGATGCTCATAAGGGTGTTAAAGCGAATGCCTTTTGCCTTGCCTGTCTTGAGAATGGACAGATTGGCCTCGGTGATACCGACTTGTTCGGCTAAGTCTTTGGAAGTGATTTTTCGGTCCTTGAGGACCTTGTCTAAGTTTACGCGGATCATTTCCATATCAGATAAACTCGCTGTTCTCGGTTTCAAGTTGTTGCCCTTTTTGAACCAATCTCCAGACAAAATAAGTTGCGAAGAGGAAGAGGGCATTGAGGATAAAGTCTGACCAGCGAAGATTGAGGAAGTTGTTTGGACCAGTAACATGTGTCAGGAAAAACAAAGTGGTTAGGCAAAATTGCCCAGCAGTCAAGACGAGCAAACTGATGAAGAGTTTCTGATAGAGTACTAGGCTAGCTGAAGCGAAATAATCTTCTTCCAGAAGTAGCTTGCAAAGTTTTTGAATTAGGTAGGCAATGTGACTGAGTGCGACCAAGACGATTAAAATCAATCCAGTCGTTAGAAGAATGAGCCAGACACTGATCTGGTCAATGGGTTTATTAAAGGTGTATTCCCAAGAGTCTATCGCAAAGGAGTCGCCTCCAAGACCAGCCAAGGTAAAGATGGTATAAAGAGCAATGGTGAAATAGAAGAAATAGCGAACACAAGTAGCCACAATGCCAGCTGTTTTGAGTAGATTGGTTTTCATAGCAAACCTCCGATTATTATTGTTTTATGATAATATTATCTTCAAAATTATTATAAAACAATAATTTTTGAAATGCAAGCGTTTTTTAAAAAGAATTAAAGTAAAACCGCCAATCGCTTGGCGGCTTTCTGCTATTTAAAATACAAGAGTCTCAACCCATTCAAAATCACCAAAATCGTTGATCCTTCATGGCCCACCACACCGAGTGGGAGGTTGATAGACTGGAAGAGGTTGGAGATGATAAGCAGGGCAATGACGGATAGGGCAAAGATGATGTTCTGCTTGATGATGCCCCGCATTTTCTTAGATAGACGGATGGAGTAAGGAATCCGAGTCAGGTCTTCCATGAGCACGATGTCGGCCGACTCCATAGCGATATCCGTACCGGACCCCATGGCATAGCTGACATTGGCTTGAGCTAGAGCGGGAGCATCGTTGATACCGTCGCCGACCATACCTACAGCTGAAAATTCCTTTTGCAGCTCCTGGATGACAGAGGCCTTGTCCGTCGGCAGGCAGTTAGCAATGACGCGGTCGATACCGACTTGACTGGCTACATAGCGGGCAGTTTTTTCTTGGTCGCCCGTCAAGAGGATGGGAGTGACGCCCATTTCCTTGAGCTGGGTAATCAGTTGTTTGCTCTCCGGTTTGAGGCTATCTTCGATGAAGAAAATAGCGGCGATTGCATCATTTTGACTGACATAGACCAGCGTTTTACCAGTGCTTTCAGCAGCGTGGATTTGGTTGCGATGGTCCACAGATAGTGGCTGTGCCAGTTGGGATAGGACAAAGTCTGCTTTACCGATTTTCCAGTTTTGCCCTTGGTAACGAGCGCTAAATCCATTTCCTGTAATGTCTTGGATGTCTTCTAGGTCAATGGCAGAGCTGTCAGCCGTATAGGTCATGAGGGCCTGAGCAATCGGGTGGCTAGATTGTTTTTCGACAGCTTGGACCACCTCTTTGATCAAATCTTGCTCCCCAAGATAAGTAGCATCGACAACCTGAGGTTTCCCGATGGTTAAGGTGCCTGTCTTGTCAAAGACAATGGCCTCCAGTCCAGCGATATTATCTGCAATATCACCGCCCTTGATAATCATGCCCTTACGAGCAGCTCGGCTGATGGCTGCCAAGGTAGCTGGAGAAGAAGATGCCACCAAGGCGCAAGGAGAAGCAATGGTCAATAAAATCATACCGCGATAGAAGGCGGTCAACCATTCCCAACCCAAAGCAAAATGAGCAAAGAGGATGAACAGTGGGACTACAGCAAGCACAATCTTGACGTAGGTATCTTCCATGTTTTCAATAAAAGTAGCTGTTTTTGACTTGTTCTCTTGGGCGTTTTCCACCATCTGAACAATCTTATCAAAAAGGGCGTCGCCCTTTTCGGCAGTTACTTGCACCAGAACAGTTGGACCTTGGTTGATGGTCCCTCCGATGACCGTCGCGCCTTCTACTTTTTCCGCAGGCAATGGTTCACCAGTAATCATAGATTCATCAAAAATAGACTGAGGGCTGAGCAAGGTGCCGTCAAGTGGAACGGTGTCGCCTTTACGAACCTGAATGGTATCACCGACATGAATAGATGCCGTATCCAGAACAGTAATCTCACCATTTTCATCGACTTTTCGTGCAGTTGGCGGTGTCATATTCATGAGTGAGGCGATAGCATTTCTACTCTTTTCCATGGCCAATTCTTCCAGGGTAGAAGAAAGGGAGAAGATAAAAATGAGCAGGGCACCTTCCATCCAATAGCCGATAATGCCAGAACCGATGGCTGCCAAAATCATGAGAACGTCGACAGACAGGTGCTTGTCGAAAATCAGCTCAGAAAGTCCTGCCTTGGCAGACAGGTAGCCACCGATGACAAAGGCCAAAATGAAGGAAGGTGCTGCAAGTGCTTCTTGTCCTGTGTTGAGCAAGATGATACCAACGATAATGAAGAAGAGACAGAGTGCAGTCGTGATAATATGGATATTTTTCTTTAATTTGTCTAACATTGTTTTAAGTTCCTTATCTCTTAGGATAAATTAATTATAACAATTCTAAATAAAAAGTCAATATTTATTTAGAATTATTTTAAATAAGAGTTGTCAGACAATTCCCATAAAACCAAAAAACGACCGCTGTGGTCGTTTTTTCGGATTCTCAATTAGTTTGGCAATCCGGGCAAATCCCGTAGATAGACAGGACTTCCTTGGTAATCTTGTAACCTGTTTGTTCGTGGGCTTCGCGTTTGAGGCTAGGAATTTCTACGTCCATGAAGTCGGTAATCTTCCCGCACTTTTCGCAGATGACATTGAGGTGTTCATGGCCCATGAAATCATAATAAGTTGTCGTGTCATTGGTACGTTTGATTTCTGTTACAAATCCTTCTTCCAACAGGAGTTTCAGATTGTTGTAAACAGTGGCTAGGCTCATTCCCGGGTAGTCTGGTAGAAGATCTTGGTAAATCATTTCTGCACTAGGATGGGCATCGGTCTCGATGATATAAGCCACGACAGCTTTACGCGTTTCTGTGATGCGGACGCCTTGCTCTTTCAAATGAGTGATGACATGGTCGTAGCTGGTCTGATGCTCCTTGTTCAAATGGGAGTGGAGTTCCATAGTGGTCTCCTATTCTTTTTATAATAATTCTAATTTATTTGTCTTCATTATAGACTTTTTTTTCAGGGCTGTCAAATATGGATGGAGAAATATCTGGATTGCTCCAGATGTAATTTAGTTAAGGCTGATATGAGGATTAGCGTGATCCAGGATAAACTGGCGGGTTTCTGCCTGAAGGTATTGTTGGGCAGCTTCTTCGATGAAATTAAGGGCTTCTTGTAAAGCATCCAGTCGCTCGATGTCCAGCAATTCAATCACTAGAAAGGCATTTTTTGTCTGGTCTGTAATCATAGTCCTCTCACCGTCCCGCCAGTTGAAGCAACGGCAGACGGCACCAGCTTGATCCTTATAACAAAGCTCTCCGGGCAGAGTAGGTTGGTTGGTATCGTCGCCAATCAGATAAAATTCATCGCCGCCTTCTGTAATGGTCAGTTGCAGATTGCCGACAAAGGTGTCCAAATCTTCTGCACCGACCGGAAGAGCGTAGCGCAGGCTGGCAGCATTATAAATATCAACCAAGGGATTGATAGAACGGACAGGGTTGTTGCCGCTGACTCGTTTGAGCAGGGCTTTGATGCTGGAGCGGGCTCCCTTCTTGGTCTTGAACTGTTGATAGGCCTTGCGGTAAACTTGGATAACAGGATTGTCGCTGAAGATATCTTCGGTCAGGTGAGCCTGAGCCAGTGGCAGGCTATCTTCTAGTAATTGAGCGATTTCTTGGGAGGATTGATCACTGTTATGGTAATTTTGGAGTAAGAGAACGCCGATTTTGGCTTGGGGAAAGAGATTCCAAAAGGATTGGTCGATGATGAATTGGGTCATGTTTCCCTCCTTGATAGCCTGTGGATTTGTGAGTTGGCTATCTTTTCTCTTATTATAGAAAATTGATTTTCTCCTTGTCAACTGGAATGAGAACATCTGTGCTAGGACAGTTGTGGTTTCCTTCTCTTTTTTTCCAGTATCTTTTATGCTACAATCAGAACATGACACGATTTAAGGCAATTATTTCCTACGACGGCCATGACTTTTCTGGTTTTCAACGCCAGCCCCATGCCCGTACAGTTCAGGAAGAAATCGAAAAAACACTAGAAAGACTAAACAGTGGCCAGCCGGTGACAGTGCATGGTGCAGGTCGGACAGACGCAGGAGTGCACGCTTATGGTCAGGTGATTCATTTTGACTTGGCAGGCAGTCGAGATGCAGAGAAGCTCCGCTTTGCCCTGGATACTCAAACACCTGAGGATATTGATGTGGTCAGTGTGGAGCAGGTAGCGGATGATTTTCATTGCCGCTATGCCAAGCACAGCAAGACCTATGAGTTTTTGGTGGATATTGGGAGGCCTAAGAATCCCATGATGCGGCACTATGCGACCTTTTACCCATATGATTTGGACTTGAGCTTGATAGAAGAAGCCATTCAGGATTTGGTGGGGACCCATGATTTTACAGGTTTTACAGCTTCGGGGACCTCGGTGGAGGACAAGGTACGGACCATCACAGCGGCGACAATGGAGTATGACCAGCGGCGTCAGTTTTTGATTTTTACCTTTTCAGGCAATGGCTTTTTGTACAAGCAGGTGCGGAATATGGTTGGGACCTTACTGAAAATTGGCAACGGTCGCATGCCTGTTGGGCAGATCAAGCGGATTTTAGCAGAAAAGGATCGTGGCTTGGCAGGTCCAACTGCAGCAGGCAACGGCCTCTATCTAAAGGAGATTATCTATGAAGACTAAGTATATTTTGGCGCTCTCGGGCAATGATATTTTCAGTGGTGGTGGCCTTCATGCAGACCTGACCACCTACACTGTCCATGGTCTACATGGCTTTGTGGCGGTGACCTGCTTGACAGCTATGACGGAAAAAGGTTTTGAGGTCATTCCGACAGATGCAGCGGTATTTGCCCAGCAGCTGGCTAGTTTGAAGGATGTGCCCTTCTCTGCGATTAAGATTGGCTTGCTTCCCACGGTGGACATAGCAGAGCAGGCTTTAGAGTTTATCAAGGCTCATCAGGACATTCCAGTGGTTTTGGATCCGGTCTTGGTCTGCAAGGAAACGCATGATACCGAGGTCAGCCAGTTGCGAGATGAACTCTTAAAATTCCTTCCCTATGTCAGCATCACCACGCCAAATCTGGCAGAAGCTCAGCTATTGCTCCAAAAAGACATCAAAACGGTGGAGGAGATGAAGCAGGCGGCAGTGGCTTTGTATGACTTGGGAGCCAAGGCGGTGGTCATCAAGGGAGGCAATCGACTGGGTGGCTCAGAAGCGGTCGATGTTTACTATGACGGACAGGAAGTGGTCGTGCTCCAGTCGCCTCTGTTGTCAGAAAACAATGTGGGGGCAGGCTGTACCTTTGCGTCCAGCATTGCCAGCCAGCTTTTGCTGGGTCAAGATCCTTTAGAGGCAGTCAGACTGTCCAAGGATTTTGTCCATGCGGCGATTGAAAAATCAGATGATTATGGGGTGATTCAATATGAGAAATAAAAAAACACAAGAATTAGTATTATTAGCCATCTTAACAGCCTTGACCCTGGTCTTGGCCCATGTCCATATGCCGACCCTATCAGGCTTTGTCACACTTTTGGATGTGGGAGTTTACTTTACAGCCTTTTACTTGGGCAAGAAAGAAGGAGCAATTGTTGGTGGATTGTCAGGTCTCTTAATCGATTTTCTGTTGGGCTATCCCCAGTGGGCATTCTTTAGTCTAGTCTTCCACGGGGCTCAGGGTTATTTTGCGGGTTGGACAGGCAAGAAACGGATTCTCGGTCTAGTCTTGGCGACGCTCTCTATGGTTGGGGGCTACTACCTAGCATCTCGGATTTATTTTAATGACCTCAAAGCCATTGAAAGTGTTTTTGGCAATAGCATGCAAAACTTTGTCGGGATGGGCTTAGGGTTTGCAGTGGCTAAATTAGTTGAGAAAAGCGGTGCTATTAACTATGTCACTCGATAAGATCAAAGTTCAAACCCAGCAAGTTGTCGAAGAAGTTCTAGAACTCAGCAATCTTCAAAAGGGGCAGATTTTTGTCCTAGGATTGTCTTCTAGTGAGGTCATCGGTGGGCATATTGGCAAAAATTCCAGTCTGGAAGTTGGTGAGGTGGTTGTTGAAACCATCTTGGAAATCCTGGAGCCAAAAGGTATCTATCTAGTTGTCCAAGGCTGCGAACACCTCAATCGTGCCTTGGTAGTGGAGCGGGAATTGGCTATTCAGAAAGACCTGGAAATTGTCAATGTCTTACCCACCCTGCATGCAGGTGGTTCTGGACAGTTGGCGGCCTTCAAGTATATGAAGGATCCGGTGGAAGTCGAGTTTATCACCGCCCAGGCTGGTGTAGACATCGGCGACACAGCTATTGGCATGCATATCAAGCACGTACAAGTACCCATCAGACCAAGTCTGCGTGAGATTGGTCAGGCTCATGTTACCGCCCTTGCCAGCCGTCCTAAACTGATCGGCGGTGCCCGTGCAGCTTATCTGGAAGATCAAATACGGAAAAATTAATCACAGCCAGAAGGTTGTGATTTTTTTGAATACAAAATCCTTGCCAAGTAGATTTCTTTTTGCTAAACTTGTTCTTGTGGTTGATACAAGTTCAAAGGGAGGATTTCCATGGATACCAAATTTTCAGTAGCTTTGCATATCTTGACCATGATTAGCGAGAGTAGTGATGTCATGACGTCGCAGGCCTTGGCAACCAGTGTCGGTACCAATGCCAGTTATATCCGCAAGGTCATCGCTCTCTTGAAGAATGCAGGCATCATACAGTCCCATCAGGGCAAGGCTGGCTATGAGTTGAGCAAGGATCCGTCGGACATCAGCCTCCTGGACATCTACTATGCCACCCAGGAAGTCACGCATATCCAGCTCTTTCAGCAGCACCAACACGCCAATCAATCCTGCCCAGTTGGTCGGCACATTGCAGGGGCTGTCCAGCCAATCTTTGCGACCATTGAGCAGGATTTGCAGGATAGATTATCCCAAGAAAGCTTGGCCCAGGTCATTGCTAACTTGTATCAAGAGGCAAAAAAATCCAACTGACTTTTACAAGTCAGTTTCTATTTCGCACAACTTGGACTTGTATCAGATACAAGTCATTTAAAAAAGGAGTAAACCATGAAAGCAGCACAACATACATCTTATAACAAAAACAATATCGTACTTAACCTAACAGACATTGCTAAGCCAAACATCAAACCAGACCAGGTCCTTATCAAAGTGACCGCAGCAGGTGTCAATCCTTTGGACAACATGATTTCTCGTGGAGATGTCAAGATGATTGTCCCTTACAAATTGCCACAAACAGCGGGCAATGAGGTCGTTGGCTTGGTGGAAGAAGTCGGCTCAAGCGTGACCAATTTTGCAGTTGGTGACCGTGTCTTTGGTCGTCTTCCTCTCGACAATATCGGTGCCTTTGCCGAGTATGTAGCGGTGGAGGCTGCTGCACTTGCTAAAGTTCCTGCCTATCTGACGGATGTGGAAGCGGCTGCCGTTCCCCTGACTGCCCTGACCATTATGCAGGCATTGGACCTCATGGGTGCAGAGGCTGGCAAGACCATTTTCATCTCAGGTGGTACAGGCGGTGTCGGTGGTATGGCCATTCCCATTGCCAAAGCCAAGGGTTTGACGGTCATTACCAACGGTGATGGGGCAAATGCAGAGCGGGTATTGGCGTTGGGTGCCGACCAGTTTATCGACTACAAGACAGAAGATTACACTAAAACCCTCTCCCAAATCGACTATGTACTGGACACACTTGGCGGTGCAGAAACCGAAAAACAAATGTCGATTATGAAAAAAGGCGGTCAGTTGGTTTCCCTCCGTGCTATGCCAAATGGCGAATTTGCCAAACGCATGAACCTACCAAAATGGAAACAATTCCTCTTTGGTTTGGTTGGTCGCAAATTTGACAAGATGGCGGAAAGCTACGGTGTGCACTACCATTTCATCTTCGTAGAAAGCAATGGTCAACAGTTGCAAGAGGTAGCAGACATTTTCAGCAAGTTAGAAATCAAACCGTCTATCGATACCGTTTATCCATTTGAAGAAGTCAACGCAGCCTTGGACAAGGTCGCAAACGGTCGCTCACGTGGAAAAACTGTCCTCAGTTTTAAATAGTAGGAGTACTTATGTCTTATATCACAACTAAAAATCAATACATAACTGTCGCTGGCAATCAGATTGCCTACCGTGAACTAGGTAAAGGCAAGTCTAAACTGCCCTTGGTCATGTTAGTCCATTTGGCCGCAACCTTGGATAACTGGGATCCAAAATTGCTGGATTTACTGGCTGAAAAAGAGCACATCATCGTCCTTGATTTGCCTGGCGTCGGAGCCAGTCAAGGCAAGGTAGCTCCTACGATTCCAGGAATGGCAGAGCAGGCTCATGCTATTATCAAGAACTTGGGGCATACGAAAATTAACCTGCTCGGTCTTTCTATGGGTGGTTTTATTGCCCAAGAAATCGTCCGTCTTGATAGTCAAATGGTTAACCGCTTGATTCTAGCAGGAACAGGACCTCGTGGCGGTGTTGAAGTCGATAAGGTGACAGGAAAAACTTTTCGCTATATGCTGAAGGCTGGTATGGAGCGCGTGGATCCAAAACGCTACATTTTCTACAACCACGATGAAGCAGGCCGACTGGAAGCTGAAAAAGTTTTGGGTCGTATGGGAGAAAGAAAAGCCGAGTATGCAGACAAGGACATGAATGTCCCAGGATTTTTAACACAGCTGAAGGCAATCAAACGCTGGGGTAGAGATCCTCAAGACGATATGACCTTTATCACGCAACCAACGCTGATCGTCAACGGTGACAAGGATATGCAAGTTCCGACTGAGAACTCTTATATCATGCATGAGAAAATCAAAAACAGTCAACTCATCATCTATCCCAATGCAGGTCACGGGTCTATCTTCCAAAATGCAGATGACTTTTCAACAGCCTTGATAGACTTTTTGGAGGAATAGTCCCTATTACTCTTGCATATACAAGGCCTGCAAAGTCCCCAAAATCACCTTAGCCTGCTCTTGAAAGAGTTGATTGAGTTACTTGTCTTCCTTATCTTTTGTCTGTATAATAATCTAAAACGAAAGGAAATCAAATGAACACAAAAGATTTTTACTGGGTGCGAGAACCAGAAAATTATCAGATTTCGGAAAAAGAAATTAGAATCACGACCCAAGCTCATACGGACTTGTGGCAGAAGACCTACTACCATTTTGTCAATGACAATGCTCCCCTGCTCTTGATGGACACGGAGGAAGAGTATTTTTCCTTTACGGTTAAGACGGATTTTTCCAATAGCCATACCCGCTTTGATCAGTGCGGTGTAGTAGTCTATCAGGATTCGGAAAACTGGATTAAGGGCTCGATTGAGTATGAAAATGAAGATTTTCAGCATTTGGGCAGCGTTGTGACCAATCAGGGCTTTTCAGACTGGGCGACCCAGGAAATCCCTGCTTCTGTCAAGTCAATTTACTACCGTTTGAGCCGACGGGGTAGCGATTTCTGCATTGAAAACTCTAAAGACGGTGTCCATTTTGAGCAGATGAGGATTTGCCACTTACATGAAGGCAGTGGTGAAATCCATTTTGGAATCTATGCCTGCTCGCCAGAAGATTCTTCTTTTGAAGCGGTCTTTTCCGAAATGAGTTTGACTGACTGCAAGTGGCTGGCCCACGACGGACAGCAACCAGATTAGAAGATTAGCTTCCAGCTCTGCCATTTCCCGAAGAATCGTTATAATGTACCTTTGTCAATGATGTGAGACCAAAAAGGTGATTTTGAAGTTATCCATTTGTTAAGCTTTACTAGGAGCTAGC
>NZ_JBIMJM010000024.1:0-31946 GCF_043674115.1 Streptococcus sp. A34
ATTCTATCAGCTAAAGAGTCAATTGTCAATAAGGAAAATTGGGTTTTAAGCAAAAAAGAAGACCAAGAGGTCCTCTCGTGAATGTAGCTGTTCATCAGCCCACTACAATTGACAGAGACAAAAAGGACGCCTGAAGGCGTCCTGGTTAGCAATTATGCATTGCCACCGTTTTTCTTGATAATTTCGTCTTGTACAGATTTTGGTACATCTTCGTAGTGGTCAAATACCATCATGAAGGTACCACGACCTTGAGTTGCTGAACGAAGAACAGTTGCGTAACCGAACATTTCAGCAAGTGGCACATAAGCACGAACGATTTGTGTGTTACCACGAGCTTCCATACCGTCAACGCGACCACGACGTGCAGTAACGTGACCCATAACGTCACCAAGGTTATCTTCTGGTGCAGTAATGGTTACAAGCATCATTGGCTCAAGGATAGTTGGTTGAGCTGATTTCGCTGCTTCTTTAAGGGCAAGAGATGCTGCCACTTTGAAGGCTGTTTCAGATGAGTCGACATCGTGGTATGAACCATCATAAAGCTTCGCTTTAACGTCAACGATTGGGTAACCAGCAAGAACACCGTTCGCCATAGATTCTACAAGACCTTTTTCAACCGCAGGGATGAATTCACGTGGAACAACACCACCGACGATAGCGTTCTCGAACTCGAAACCTTTACCTTCTTCGTTTGGTGTAAATTCAATCCAAACGTCACCGAATTGACCTTTACCACCAGACTGGCGTTTGAAGAAACCACGAGCTTGTGTAGAAGCACGGAATGTTTCGCGGTATGATACTTGAGGAGCACCTACGTTTGCTTCAACCTTGAATTCACGACGCATACGGTCAACAAGGACATCCAAGTGCAACTCACCCATACCAGAGATAACTGTTTCACCAGTTTCAACGTTTGTTTCAACGCGGAATGTTGGATCTTCTTCAGCCAATTTAGAAAGGGCAATACCCATCTTGTCTTGGTCAGCTTTAGACTTAGGCTCAACCATCAATTGGATAACTGGTTCTGGAACGTGGATTGACTCAAGGATGATTTTTGCTTTTTCATCTGTCAATGAGTCACCAGTTGTAGTATCTTTCAAACCAACCGCAGCGGCGATGTCACCTGCATAAACAGTTTCAATTTCTTGACGGCTGTTTGCGTGCATTTGAAGGATACGTCCGATACGCTCACGTTTACCTTTAGAAGTGTTCAATACGTATGAACCGCTATTAAGGACACCTGAGTATACACGGAAGAATGTCAAACGACCTACGAATGGGTCAGTCATGATCTTGAAGGCAAGAGCTGCAAATGGCTCCTCATCTGATGCATGACGCTCTTCTTCAGCATCTGTATCTGGGTTAACACCTTTAATAGCAGGGATGTCAAGTGGGCTTGGAAGGTAGTCGATAACCGCATCAAGCATCAACTGAACACCTTTGTTTTTGAAGGCTGAACCACACAATACCGGGAAGAATTCAACGTTGATAGTTGCTTTACGGATAGCAGCTTTCAATTCGTCATTTGTGATTTCTTCACCTTCAAGGTATTTCATCATGAGTTCTTCATCAGTTTCAGCAACTGCTTCAACCAATTTTTCACGGTATTCTTGAGCTTGCTCAAGGTATTCAGCTGGAATATCTTCTTCAAGAATGTCTGTACCAAGGTCGTTAGTATAGATTTCAGCTTTCATCTTGATCAAGTCGATGATACCACGGAACTCATCTTCTGAACCGATTGGCAATTGGATTGGATGAGCATTTGCTTGAAGACGCTCATGAAGTGTGCTTACTGAGTAAAGGAAGTCAGCACCGATTTTATCCATTTTGTTAGCGAATACGATACGTGGAACACCGTATTCAGTTGCTTGACGCCATACTGTTTCAGTTTGTGGCTCAACACCTGATTGTGAGTCAAGAACGGTTACCGCACCATCAAGAACGCGAAGTGAACGTTGTACTTCGATTGTGAAGTCCACGTGTCCTGGTGTGTCGATGATGTTTACACGGTGGTTGTTCCATTGAGCTGTTGTCGCAGCAGATGTGATTGTGATACCACGCTCTTGCTCTTGCTCCATCCAGTCCATTTGTGATGCACCTTCGTGAGTTTCACCGATTTTGTGGATTTTACCAGTGTAGTAAAGAATACGCTCAGTTGTCGTTGTTTTACCCGCGTCAACGTGCGCCATGATACCGATATTACGAGTTTTTTCTAATGAAAATTCGCGTGCCATGAGGTTTGTTCTCCTATAATTTTAGTTTTATACTTTATTATACCATATTTTAAGAAAAGCGAGTGGGCAAGTCCCACCCGCTTGATTTCTTACTAATGGTGTGAAGTGGATGAGGCAAGCCTCAATCCGATTTGTGATGATTGAACGAGAAGTTTGTACAATAATCTCAATTGATTTATGTAGAACTGACTTAACGTCCTCACATCTTAATTGAATTCGGGCTACAAAACTTTGTAGCTCAATTGAACTCGGGCTACAACTCACTGACAAAAAGATGAACCTCATTGATTGCACAGCAATCTGCTTCGCTTCCCTATTTTGTCTAGGAGTTGCTTGACGCCCTCGTATCTTAATCTTACCAGCGGAAGTGTGCGAATGCGCGGTTTGCTTCTGCCATTTTGTGAGTATCTTCACGTTTCTTAACAGCTGCACCAGTGTTGTTTGCTGCATCCATGATTTCTTTCGCAAGACGATCAATCATAGTGTGCTCACCACGGTTACGAGCGATTGTTACCAACCAACGAAGACCAAGTGTTGTACGACGCTCTGGACGAACTTCAACTGGGACTTGGTAGTTAGAACCACCGACACGACGTGCACGTACTTCAAGTACAGGCATGATGTTTTCCATTGCTGTTTCAAATACTTCAAGTGCATCATTGCCAGTTGCTTCTTTGATTTGATCAAAGGCACCGTATACGATTGATGCAGCAGTACCACGTTTACCGTCCAACATAACACGGTTAATCAAACGAGTTACCAATTTTGAGTTATACAATGGATCTGGCAATACTTCGCGCTTAGGCGCTTGATTTTTACGACTCATTTATATTTCCCCCTTCTTAGCCTTTTGGACGTTTAGTACCGTATTTAGAACGGCCTTGCTTACGATCGTTTACACCAGCAGTATCAAGTGCACCACGAACGATATGGTAACGTACCCCTGGAAGGTCTTTTACACGTCCACCACGAAGAAGAACCACACTGTGTTCTTGCAAGTTGTGACCGATACCTGGGATGTAAGCAGTAACTTCGATAAGGTTGCTCAAACGTACACGAGCAAATTTACGAAGGGCTGAGTTAGGTTTTTTAGGTGTCATTGTTCCGACACGAGTTGCAACACCGCGTTTTTGTGGTGATGAAACGTTTGTTTGAACTTTTTTACGGCTGTTGTAACCAACGTTCAAAGCTGGTGATTTAGATTTTTCTACTTTAGACTTACGTGGTTTACGTACCAACTGGTTAATTGTAGGCATCTACATTCTCCTGTATATATTTTTTATTTTTGGTGATAGGGCATTGGTGACAACCCCTATCTGTGTGTACTTTTGCAACATTTGTCAGCACGTCCCTGTACACTCTTGAGAGACCAAAAGTAAAAAGTACCGTCTAATATAATACCACAGCTAGAAGACCTTGTCAAATAGATATGTTTTATTTTTTCTTGTCCAAAGTGACAAAAACAGCCAACAAAAGTTAGCTACTCAAAACTTCTACCAAATAATCACACGGTCTTCTTTAGCACGCCACATGCCGTCGCCTTCTTGAACGCCAAATGTTTCATGGAATTCATCGAAGTTTGGCAACTGGATGTTGGTGCGTAGGTGACCTGGTGCGTGGACATCCACACTAGCCAACATCTGCATGAACTCAGGACGGGCCTTCATTCGCCAGATGCGAGCAAAGTTGGTGAAGAACTCTTCTGCGGAGAAATCGTCTTCCGACTTGGCTGCTTCAAGAGCTGCTGCAATCCCACCAAGGTCGGCAATGTTTTCTGACACGGTCAACTTACCATTGATTTTGGCACCGTAAGAATCCTGACCCTCAAACTGGTCGATGACCTGCTGGGTACGGGCCTCAAAGGCTGCATAGTCTTCCTCTGTCCACCAGTTATTCAAGCTACCATGCTCATCGAAGGAAGCACCGTTTGAGTCAAAGGCATGGGAAATCTCGTGGGCAATAACCGCACCGATACCGCCGTAGTTAGCTGATGAAGACTGCTCCAGCGAGTAGAATGGCGCCTGCAAAATGGCTGCTGGAAAGACAATCAAGTTCTTCTGTGGATTGTAGTAGGCGTTGACCATATGAGCTGGCATGCCCCACTCCTTAATGTCCACAGGCTTGTTCCACTTGCTCCAACCATGAGCAATGTCAATCTTGTTTAGTTCGATAGCATTTTCCACCAAGGACTTGCTTGGGTCAACAATCTTCTTATAATAACGCTCTGGCAAGGCTTCTGGGTAGCCAATGTAAGGCTTGATAATATTGAGTTTAACAATGGCTTTGTCACGCGTTTCCTGAGCCAGCCAGTCTGCCGTTTCCAAGCGAGTTTTGTAAACCTCAATCATCTTGGCAACTTTTGCTTCCACATCTGCCTTGGCTTCTGGAGAGAATTTTTCGCCAGCATACCAGAGACCGAGGGCTTGGTTAAAGTAGCCTTGAGCCAGATTGTAGGCTGCTTTTTCTTGGTTTTGAGCCTGTGGAGTACCAGAAAGAGCACGGCTGTAGGCACCTGCTAGAATACGAATTTCATCCGACAGGAAGGCAGTATAGGCGCCAGCCGCTTTCAAAATCAAGGTCGCCTTCAAAAGCTCCCAATTATCCGCACTGTAAATGTCCTTGGCAGCCTGCCAGAAACGTTCCTCAGGCACGATAATCTTGTCTGGTGTTTGACCTAAAATCGCTGTGAAGAAATCATCCAAAGGTAATTCTGGTGCCAAGGCTGTAAAATCTGCCCACTCGTACGGATGATAGAGCTTGGCGTACTCAGAACCTTCTTCATTTGACAGAACATACTTGGCAATCGTGGCATCTAGTTCCAAACGCTTGTCCAAGAGGTCCTTGATTTCCTCATCACTGAAACCAAACTTAGGTAAGAGGGCTTCTTGGCTCTCTCTCCAAGTTTTGAGTAACTCTGCTCCTTTTTCATGCCCTTCCTCATAGTAGGTCGTATCTGGCAGGATAATGCCTAGAGAATCTGCCCAGAGAACATTGGTGGTCGCGTCCATAAAGTCAGGCGCTACGCCAAATGGCATCAGGTTTGGCTTGCCAGCCAACTCATATTCTGCCAACTTGCTGGTGAATTCTTCGAAAGAGTTGAGAGCTTTGTACTCTGCAATCAAGGCCTGGGCGGGTTCTGCACCCAAACGGTCACGGGTTTCATAGTCGGCTACCTGCTTGTGGAAGGCTACAAAGTTTTGCAAAACGCTATCTTCTGGGACATCCTCTCCCGCCAACCATGCGTTTGTCGTGTCAATCATGAGCTTTTCAATCTCATCCGCCAGGTCTGAGAAACCACCTGTTCTTGGCTTATCGTCTGGAATCACGGCTGTTTTTGCCCATTCACCATTGACGTATTCGTAAAAATCATCTTGTAAACGTGTCATTAATTTTCTCCTATCCTCTTTTTTATTTACTATAGTAACAAAAAAGTCTGACAATTTCATTTGCCAAACTAAGTTTTTAGGGCATTTTTTAGGAAAAAGCTGAAGCAGACTGTCAAAAGGCCCATGACCGAACAGGTCCCAGACATGGTCAGATCAAGCCAGCTGGCAAGCCCAAAGCCTAGACAAATCATCAGAATGGCGCAGCATTGCCCCAAAACTAAAAACTGACAGAAATGCTTCGACCAAGGTAAGGCTGCCATGCTGGGTGCTAGTAAGAAAACAATGACCGCCATAGAGCCGACCGCTTCAAAGGACGAGACCGTTGTCAAGGAAACCAGAAAAATCAACCCCAACTCCAGTCTTTTGGTGGCAATCCCTTGGAGTTTAGCCTGCTCCTTATCCAGGAGATAGAGGGTCAGAGCTTGAAAATTCAAGGAAAAGAAGACCGATAGGACCAATAGGAGCCCGACAGACTTGACCAAGGCCAAGGGTAGCGATAGACCAAAGAGGTCCAGCCTGTTAAGAGGGGCAAAGAGCACCTCGCCCATCAGGACCATATCCAAGTCCAGATGGACATTGCGGGCAAAGAGGGAGATGAGAATAACCGCTAAGGCAAAGAAAAAGGTAAAGAGCAAGCCCGTCGCCGCATCCTGAGCCAACTTACGAGTGTGTAGCCCCTCTATCGCTAGAACTGTCAGTAGACCAAAAACCGCCGCCCCAAACAAGAGCAGGGGGGAATCTAGACTGTGACTGACAAAGAAGCCCAGTACTATCCCCAACAGAACCGAGTGGGACAAGGCATCTGCCAGCATGGCCTGATTGCGCACCACCAAGATAGACCCAATCAAGCCACAAGAAGAACCAACAGCCAGTAAAATCAATAAGACCTCAAGCACCTGCATTCTCCTTTCTGATATAGGTCACATAAGCAAAAGCCACTAAAGAGGACAAACTCAAGCAAACAATAATAGCCGGCCCAGTCGATAACCCTGTCACCACCGAACTCACATAACTTCCAAGAAGGGCTGAAAATCCAGCAATTCCTGCTGCTAATGCCAAGGTCTGGCCATAGGACTTTCCTAGAAGCAAGCCAAAGACAGCTGGAGCTATCAAGAAACTACTCATCAGGATAGCCCCAACCACCTTCAAGCCAACCGCAATCAAACTCATCATCAGAAACAAGGTCAGGCGGTCAATATTTTCCACAGGAATCCCCACTAGCTTGGCAAATTGTTTATCAAACAGATAGAGTTTGAGCGACTGGTAGTGCCAGCCAAATAGGAACAAGGCTAGCAAGGCTACTAGGCAAATCAATACAACATCATCCAGCTGCATAAAGGCAGCCTGACCAAAGACATAGTTTTCCAAGCCTGCCTGGGCAGCTCCTTGAAAGGCCTCATTGCCCTGAACATACTGCTTGAGAACCAAGCCCAGTCCAAAAAAAGCCGCTGAAACCAGTGCCAAGGCATTGACCCGACTGGTCCGCCCTCCTCGACAGAGCCAGCTGACCAGACCATAGGACAGGTAACCCGAAGCCACCGCTCCAATCAAGAGGAGCAGGGGTTGGCGTGACTGAAAGACCATATAGGACAGGATGATACCTGGATAGGCCGCATGCCCCAAGCTATCTCCGATTAAACTCTGCCTGGTCAAGACGCTAATGGTCCCGATTTGACTAGCTGCCAAGGCTAAAACAAGGGTTCCCAGAGCTACCGTCCAAAAAGAATAGTCCTGCAAGAGATCAAGCATGACCGAACCCCTCCTTTAGAAACAAGGCAGGTTCCTGACCAAAGGCAGCCTGATAGGCTTGCAACAAATCCACCTGATCCATAGCCCCCTCTGCCACCAAACGACCATTGAGCCAGAGGACATAATCAAAATACTTTTCCAAGGTCAAAAGGTCATGGTGGATAACCAGGGAGGTCTTGCCTTCTTGCTGGAACTTCTTCAAACAGTCCATGATGACTTGCTCTGTCACCTGATCAATTCCTGCCAAGGGCTCATCCATCATGTAGAGTTCAGCTTCCTGAGCCAAGGCCCTAGCTAGAAAGACTCGTTGCCGCTGACCACCAGATAGCTGATCAATCTGCCGATTGCGTAAATCACTGATTTTCATCTCTTCCAAGGCCTGCTCTGCCTTTTCCTTATCCAAGGAACTTGGTCGACGGAAGAAACCACTGGTGTGGGCAAAACGCCCCATCAGGACAATATCAAGGACCCTTGCTGGAAACTGCCAGTTGACCTGACTGGCTTGGGGAATATAGGCAACCTTTTTCTGAATGACTTGGTCCAACTGCTGCGACTGATCCAGTAGCGAGACCTTGCCAGTCACCCCTTTTTCTAAGCCCAAGATGGCCTTGAACAAGCTGGATTTCCCTGCCCCATTTGGTCCGACCAAGGCTGCACGACAGCCCTTGGGGAGCTGAAAACTGACCTGATCTAGAGCCTTGACCCGTCCAGCACCATAGTGCAAGGACAAGTCCTCCACTCTCAGAATTTCTTCCATTTGTCCAACCTTTCTACTGCAAATGCTCCACAATCAACTTGACATTGTGCTTGTACATCTCAATAAATGTCGCCCCTTCTTCCCCTTCTGGTGCTAGAGAATCCGAGAACAACTCCTTGCCCTCACCTGTTACAACAGCCACCTGACCACCCTTGGCCTTGACAGCTTCCTGCAATTTTTCCATGCGTTCTGGACTGGTTGTTGACTCGGTAAAGATGGCCTTGATACCATGTTCTAAAATCATATTGACCGTTTCAATCATATCGCTGTTGGCAACTTCAGACTCGGTACTAATGCCCTGCGGTGCATAAAGAGTAAAGTCATAGCTGGCTGCGAAGTAGTTAAAAGCATCATGTGGGGTAACTAGGTAACGGCTCTCAGCAGGCAAGACGCTCAACTCTTTTTCAATCCAAGTATGTAAGTCATCCAACTGAGCTAAGTAGTTTTCCGTATTTTTCTGAATCAGCTCAGCTTTAGCAGGTAAGAGTTTTTGTAGTTCCTCTGAAGCTACAGCTACAGCTGACTTGTACAAGGGAATTGAAAACCAGAAGTGCGGATCGACAATCTCTTCTCCATCCTCATCCATCGTATTCAAGTCTTTTGCATTAAAGTTTTTAGAAACCGCCACTCCCGTCTTTTCCAAGGCTTCCACCATCTTGCCCTCAAAGTGCAAACCGTGGTAGAGAACAAGATCTGCTTGCTGCAACTTGGACAGGTCGCTGGTCTTGGCAACATAGAGATGCGGGTCTTCCCCCGCTGGAATCAGCAGGTCCCGCTCCACCTCATCTCCTGCCAGCTGATAGACCATATCACTGAGGAAAGAGGTCGTGACCGCCACTCGCGGCTTGCTGGAAGCCTCTGGGCTTTGCGTTGAACGACAGGCTCCTAGTCCGATAAGGGACAATAGCAGAGCCAAACCAAGAATTAGTTTTTTCATGATAGGTTCTCCTTTTTAAATAATTAGGTATACTTAATTTTAGTTTTAATATATATTAAAAAATTCTTTCTGTCAATGATTTTTATAAAATTTTGGTATACTATTCTTACTAGAAAGTGAGAGAATATGACACCAAACAAAGAAGATTACCTGAAAGTCATCTATGAACTAGGGCAGACAGAACAGAAAATCACTAATAAGCAGATTGCTGAAAAGATGAATTTTTCCGCCCCAGCCGTTTCCGAAATGCTGAAAAAAATGGTCACGGAAGAGCTGATTGAAAAGGACAAGACAAGCGGCTATCTCCTCAGCCAAGTCGCCTTGGAAATGGTAGCCAACCTCTACCGCAAGCACCGCCTGATAGAAGTCTTTTTAGTTGAACAGCTGGGCTATTCCCCTGAGCAAGTCCATGAAGAAGCTGAAATTTTAGAACACACCGTTTCAGACCATTTTATCAATCAACTGGACAAACTGCTGGGCTATCCCCAAACCTGCCCACACGGTGGCAGTATTCCTAAAGAAAACCAGTTGCTCGTAGAACGCTACCGGACCCGACTGTCCCAGCTGACAGAAACAGGTACCTACCAACTGGTCCGTATCCATGACTTCTACCAGCTTCTCCAATACCTGGAGCAACACGAGTTAACTGTCGGCGATCAACTACTTGTGACAGCCTTCGACCAGTTTGCCCAAACAATCACCATCCAATACAAGGACAAAGAACTGGCTATCCCTACAGCCATCGCCCAAGAATTATTCGTAGAAAAGACTAATCGCCCAGCCTAATAAGCTGAGCGATTAGTTTTGTTTAGTAAAAAAGAGAGGAATGCCGAATCAAAATCTAAAGGAAAAAGAAGATGAAAAAGAAAATACTTGTTGCCCTTATCCTAACCTTCATAAGCCTCCTGCTTTGGGGGATTGGAAAGTTGTATATCGCATATAATCTATCTCACTATGCAGGGTACTATGTCCAACAGTTGCCTCGGAAAGAGGGGACCAATCCTGAGTTGGTCATCATTTTAACTCATTTGGACAGTATTGAAAGACCTTCGACCAATAACTTATCCTACGACCTTGATGGGAATGGTGCAATTATTGTAGATAATCAATTAATTCTTTCTTACAGGACAGATATGTTTAATTTATATCCAACAGAAGGTACTGAAAATTATATATTAGATGTCAAAAATGGATCATTTCTCTATCATGTCAAAAATCTTAATTTTCAAGAAAAGGATAATAGTAAACCCAAGGAGCTAGAAGCCGAAAAACTTCTCAATAAAATCCTGCCCCCTATCTTAGAAGCGCAACCTAAACCTAAAATCAACCTTCAAAAACTATTTAACGACAAATACTACAAACAATTTAATGAATAAGCATGCAGTTAAAATTAGGTATAGAGGGCTATTTTTGCTGTTCATTGAGTATCAAATCTCCTCTATTCTCTTTCAAAACCAATCGCCCAGCCTAAACAAGCTGAGCGATTATTTTTTCTTCCAATTGCGGAAAATGGATCTAGTTGCAAAAAACACTTGCCCTAGGATATATACCAAACCCAAAAAAGAACCTAGATAAAAACAAACCAAGAGAAAGAAGGGGTTATAGGTTATAGGCTGCACGACAAACATGAACACGAGTACCAAGCCCCACCGTATACCCCAGGTCATCTTTCTCTGAATCAACCATTCCAGTCTATCTTCTCCAACTGAACTTCTGGTTTCCAGATACTCTTGATTAAGGTCTTGAAAAAATTTTCTCATATTCTTGCTCACCTCTGCACTTGATAGTTAGCAATTATAAAATTGCCAACCTCCTCTTAGTATATAGGCATTTCCCACAAATGTCTACTGTCAATTTTTATCCACCAATCTGCACCAAACCAAATAAAATTTGGAGGAATAAAATGGAGGCATTATAGAAGCTATGTGCAAGGATAGTATCCGTCATTCGTCTATTGCACATATACAGATAGCCCAGATAAGCCCCTGTTATAAAGTGACCTAAAAATGCTACCGAAAAGTTCCAGGTATGACAATAGGCAAATAGAAGGGCAGAAAATACGATGACCATTTGAGGATGCTTAGGAAAATACTGGGCTGTCTTTTCTAACAAAATTCCTCTGTAAAGAAATTCTTCTAAAACTGGAGCAAACAAGACAACTGAGAGAGCCATCACCCAAAAATTACCCGAATTTAACTGATTGACTGTATCCAAGGCGTTAGAATCACTAGGGCTAAGACCTAAATACTGCCAAAGGAGGTTCAGGCAAGTTTGTCCAGTAAATACCAGCGCTGTCATTCCGACTATTTTTAAAACATTCAGCTTCTCTCTTGAAAAGACTTGATGCTTCATCATTCCTCGTCTGATGACAGAAAGTAGTGCCAATATTGGAAGACCAAGCCCTATCATGACTGCAAGTTTTAGTAGCACATTCTCTTGAAAGGCTGTTATCCCCACATAAGCTGGAAATTGAATGAGCAAAGTGAGTAACACGGTACCCACTGCTAAACCGATGGATTTTATTATTTTCATATTCTCGCTTCCTTTCCATTGTCATTTATAGCCTATTCAATTGTTTTTCACAATGCTCACACCTTTATATACTTATAACATTTAAAACGGTCACAATACCGTTCGACAAGATATGTGCCACTATAGGATATTTGAGATGGTTCGTTTTATAATAAATCCAAGAAAACAAAATTCCTGGAAAAAGTGCCGACCAGAAACTCAAAGAAATTTCATAACTATGTACAAAAGCAAATAGTATAGCCGTGATAAATACGCTAATGATTGGAAAATCTTTATTCCTAATTCTCTCTTGAAAAATCCCTCTATAAAGATATTCCTCTCGAATAGGAGATAGGATATTTGTACTTAGCAACGCCATCCATCCATATTTAGACTGAAATAGCTCAAGCATACTACTATTATCAACCGTCGAGCCAGATAATCGTAAGGAAACATTTAATAGTACAATTTTAATAATGATTTCCAAAATCACTAATCCAAACAGTTTAATATAACTATAGTTTTTCACTTCTAGATTGTAATCACGATACTTTTTACGCAAAGTATCTAATAGCCAAAAAACCAAGATAGTGAGTAAAATCCAACAAATAACATGGATGAGATAACCAATTAAAGTATCATCCATATTCCCCCAACTCATCTCAGCAATAAAGGGGACTTGTATGACTAAGGTCAACAATAAAACCTGTACGATGCTTTTTATCCAATGAACCATTGCTACTCTCCCATTCTAATAGAATCTTTTTATGAACTTAGTATATAGCAAATCAGCACACCATTCTCATCCCTGTCACGAACGGTCGCTATTTTGTAATGAATGACCATTTTTTCGAATTCACCGAATAGCATCCAAGATATTCAGCACAAGATTATCACTTGACAGATGTAAAACAAATAGCTACACTATTGTTATACATATTAGAATTTGGAGTTGAAGACAATGGCAGGATTGGTTAGGGATAGACAATATAATTTTAGAGTAAATGCACAATTACTGGAACAAGCAAAAATAATCTTATCGGAAAAAGATATGACCCTTTCTGATGCTCTTAATTTATTTGTAGAAAGGGTGGTTGAAGAGCAAGATTTGCCAATAAAAACAGTAGAAGAGGCGCGTGCAGAGGCTTTTCTAGATGAGTTGATTGCAGAGCTTGATGAAGGTTACCAAGAAGTTTTATCAGGACACACGACACCTGCTCGTGAGGTATTCGCCAAATATGGTCTATGAAGTACATTTATCTGCTAAAGCCGAGCAAGATTTAGAGGAGATCTACCAGTATTATGTCCGTGAATTTTCAGAATCAAGTGCACGAAAGGTGCTTGCATCTCTAAGCACAGCTATCTTGACCTTAGAAACATTTCCAGAGGGATATATTGACCTCGACGCTCGTTTGGGACGAGCATTATTCCCAGAAGGAAAAACAAGGATGATTCCTGGAAAACAGCACCTCATCTTCTATTTGATTCGTGGCTCTCGTGTAGATGTCCTTCGCATTAGAGGAGCAAGGACAGACTACCTAAACAACCTAGACAATCTATTCAAGCAAACCCTCAAATAACGAGCAACTCCCCCACCTTCAACAAGTCTAACGAAACAAGTGTAAACAAAAAGCTGATTCCTCAGCTTTTTTCATTTTATTTTCTACCACTCCCTCATCCAAAAACAGAATATAAGAATGCACCGAAATCTTGCCCTGCAGAATAAATCGCTGGCACAAGAACTGAACCAAGAGTCATCAAGGTCATAGCTATTCCTACCCATACTAAGAATTTCATTGCCAACGAGGAAGACTCATAAGCTGTTTCAAATTCTTGGTATTTTTTATCTAATTTTTCTATCGTTGTCATAACTAAACTCCTTTAACATCACTAACCAAATAGTACCAACAAATAACCAATAATGGAGAAGATAACCAGTAGGCTATTGTTCAATATATGAACAAGAATCGCATCCACAATATTGCCACGGCGAGCATAAGCCAAATAGAAGACTGCCCCCAGCAAGAAGTAAAGTGGCAACTCAATTGGATGAATCGCATGAAGAAGAGCAAAGATAGCTGAACTGATTATCAATTTTAGCCATTTTTGATGTTCTTTGAAGAAATATCTGCTAAACAAACCTCTGAAAACAAGCTCTTCCATAAAAGGAGCAAAGACACCTATTGCAATATGAAAGGCAACAAAGTATAGCGGAAACATCTTCGCCAATTGCTCATTTGTAGCCAAAAGTGCTGCATCGTTGGCTGTGGTAGCATTACCTGTTACCAACTGGGTCAATAACGTTCCGCCAATACCGACAACCCGGCCGGCCAAGAAAAATAGCAGAGCAAACCCAAAATCTTTCCAAGTAAATGTGAACCGTTTTTGCTGGTCAGGTAGACCTTTCTTATACCGTTTCCAAGTCCACACCACAATAGCTGTCGCAATGACTAGATAACCAATGCCAGAAACCCACTGCATGGCACCTGACATCGAATCCTGTATGGCAATCAATCGCATCGGAGTTATGTTAATCGCAACGATGACAAGAATCAAACCAATAAATTTTAATATATTTTTAACACATTTCATAAGCTAGTCCTCCTTTGTAGTCTTATTCACTTTCATTAGGAAATACAATGCAATAAAGAGCGTTGGATATAGGTCAGATGAGAAAACATTTGCTGTTTTTCCAAGAACAAGCCCAACTACTAGGTGAATAAGAACGGCAGTGACCAAAATTCCTTCAACAAGCCCTTGCAAGAACTGCATAATTTTATTCGTTTCTTTGATAGTTATCATTTGATGTTTGTTTTCCATTTTTATTTCTCCTTTTCGTAAAGCTCAAAAAGGTAGCGGAATATATGATATAAATCTCTCTCCGATACACCTAATATAATTTTTACAAATTATAAATGTTTATAATAGTTAGCAATTCATATCCTATCCTTCTTTCCAGTCTTTGTATAATACAAGCATCAATAATGCTAACAATATAATAAAAGGCACATACGGCGCCGTCAATACACTAGGTAGTTTTATTCCTAAAACATCACTGACAACCAGTGAAGTAAAATGTAATAAAGCGGCACTAAATATTACAACTTCAGGTAAATACTTCATAATTCAATACCCCTTTAAGGACGATTTGCAAAATAACCTGCAGCAGCTCCAATTGCTACACCTCCTGCAATAACTGCTGCAGTAACCCAGCAGCTACTTTCCAGCCAACCACAACTCCACCTACAACAACAGGTAATAGACCTCCATCAACATTCATCAATTCTTCTTCTGTTAGTGCTCCAAAGTTTGTATTCATTTTATCCATTGTTTCAAATTTAGTCATATATTTTCTCCTTGTTCTTGTTTTCTTTACAAACTTACTTTTCCTTGTTTTGTTCCCTGTTTGTAAAAATGGCGAAAGCGATGATTAGACCTGGATTACTGACTGCTAAAATATTGAAATAGTCTTTAATGTTTTCATCTGACAAATTCGCACAGATTTTAAAAACTATCCAAAGCACAATGGGAATCAAAACTGCATAGAATTTTTTATTCTTCATCTTCAATTCTCCTTGTTTTCGTTTTATTTTGAATGACCATTTTTATCATTTTCAGAATTGAGTCTATTTGTTTCAATATTTCCCAAAATACCTAAATATATGCAGATTACAATTGTAAGTGGAATCGGTTCTGAAAATGGGATTACTCCTATATCAGATAGTATGGTAGCTATACCATATAAAATAAAGAGTATAGTACAAGTTATCTCAACCATTATAGCTTTATTGATTTTTTTCATCCTCAGTTCTCCTCACTATCATTTTCCTTAACGCTCAATTCTGATTTCAAATAACGTTTTGCCACTTTTTCCATTTTTTCAAGAATAAGAGCAAGTAGATAGAATCCGTATGGTATCAACATCGGCAACTCAAGATTCTGTCTAATGAATGCAAATCCAATAAAGAAGGTATATACAAGCATTGTTGCATGTAATACGTGTTTCCCTGTAATAACAATTTCCTTTTTTTCTCTCATCTTTGTTTCTCCTGTTCTTGTTTTCTTTACACTCTTAGTATAAGCTAACTCAGACCAAATTTTTCATCCATGTCATGAACTGTCGTTATTTTGTAATGAATGACCATTTTTTATCGATTCATTAAGTTGTGATATAGTTTTTTGCAAAATTTCTCTAATTTTTCTTCAACGAGAACAAATAGATACAGTCCATAGGGAGTTATGAAGCGTGGTACAAAATTCTTGGTGACAAGTAAGTACAGCACATACAAGGTATAGACTATCATAGCGATATGTAGCAATTGTTCTTCTGTCATAGCAAGTTTCTTTTTCACTGTCATCTCATTTCTCCTTGTTCTTATTTTTTACACTCTTAGTATATGCCAACTCAGCCATATTTTTTCATCCATGTCATGAACGGTCGATATTTTGTAATGAATGACCATTTTTTTGAGAAAATGCAAAAAAATCCAGCCTTTTGACTGGATTTACATCTATAAATCTTATTCCAAAAACACCAACTCCTGAACAAATCGATGATTGCTACTCTTCGTTGATATAGAAAATTTAGGATAGTTATCTAAAATAGCTTTTACATTGGCCAAGCCAATTCCTCGATTATCTCCTTTTGTAGAATGACCATATTCAAAAATATGACTTGTTGATATTTTATCCTTGACAGTAGTATTTTCTACAACCACAATTTTTCGGTCATATTCCTGAAAGTAGGCAAATACAATATTTCCATTTGTACACTGCTCTGCAGCATCGATAGCATTATCTAATAAAATAGACAGAATCGTTATAAATTCAATCAACTCTAAAGCAGGTGGTTCAATTTCAGCATCTACTTCCACAGAAATTGCAATCCCCTTTTTTTGTGCCTCCAACATCTTAGATGATAGTAAACTCTTCACAGCAGGATTTTGTATATTGGATAATCTAGCTATATCATATTTTCCATCATAGAATTTTCTATCAGAATCTGCAATAACCTCACTATAAATCGTTCGAATCGCAACAATGTCTCCCTCTTTTATAGCCTCATTCAAACTAACGAGAATATTTGTATAGTCATGTCGGAAACTTCTAATTTCTTTATAAAGTGATTCAACATGACGACTATAACGACCTAAATCAGTTAATTGTTTGTCCTTCAACTCCTGGATTTCTTTTTCTTGCTTTTCTTTCTTCTGATAGTTTAAATACAACATACTAACTGTAAATAGAATAAAGTATAATAATAGTATATTAGTTCTAATAAAATATGTATCGAGAGAAACATTTAATACCCTTCCTTCTATTAAGATTTCCAAGAAAAGATTCCCTCTTATTAGTACTAAATAACTTATAAACAGAGTATTTAATCCCCAAAATATTGTTCTAAAATCCCTATCTATTGTATCAACTTTTAGATATTTTTCTTCAATTCTTAAACCTTTAAAAAAACCATAATAAAAGGGAACTAGCAATACGGGTAATAATATATCGAATAATAGACTATTATTGGCATACTCTATATCTACATTAAGTATAAAACGTAAATATAAACTAATTATCCTTTGAAACATATCCCCAATAACAATAGGAAGTAAACCATAAAATAGCTTTTGAGTTTTATTCCATTTTGTTTTAAAAAATTGAATAACTACTAGTAATGATATTGGTTCAATTAACAAATATACATTGAAAAAGAGTATCTGTATTACAGTCAATAAAAGTGATATAGTTAATTTTGATATGTTGTTTAATTTTATACCACTGATCTGCTCAAAAATTATCAATCTGATTAATATGCCAACAAAAAAAATAATGTCTTCAATAGGAGAAAAAATACTCATTAATCATTCCCCAACAAATCTGAAAGTTTCTTCTGCTTCAAACGAGAAACAAAACAAGAATCTCCATTCTCAAAATAGGCAATATGATTTGCTCTGTCTAACTTCGTTATATTTAAAGGATTCACTACACAAGAACGATGTGCTTGGTAAAGTCGTTCGTCAGCTTTCGCTATATCGGATACTTTCCCGTAAAACTCAGTCTGACCTGTTTTGGTTTTTAAAATGACTTTATGTATTGTTGATGATGTTTCAAAATAAAGGATATCACTAAAAGGGACTTGAAGATGGGCAGTTTCAGTTTTGTATACAAAAGAATTTTCAGCTATCGTATGATCAATATTTTCAAAAGCATGCACTAAGACATCTGATACTGCCTTTTGAAAGTCACTATCCTCCAGGCCTTTATCTATAAAATCTAAAGCAGAAACCCGATAACGATATGTTACCGGCATAAATTCTGAGTGAGTTGTTACAAAGACAATAACAGCATAGGGATCGCGAGCACGGATTTCTTTAGCAATTTCCATTCCCTTCTTTTCTTCGCCTTTAATTTCAATATCTAAAAAGAAAAATTGGTGATTTCCTGCTTCCTCAATTGATTCCAATAACTGATTTGGTTTTCCAAAAACTTCTAGAAATTTATATCTTACTGACGTTTCTTCAACACACCGCCTAATAGCATTTTCTAGCCTGCTCTGCTGAAAAAAATCATCTTCTAACACAAAAATATTAAGCATAGATTATCTCCTAAACTTTTTGTAAGTTATAATCATTATTATAGCATATTTAGGTAAAAGATAAATGTCCAACTTGACTTGATAGACCCACCGATGTATAATAAACATAGAAAAAGGTAGTTGCCAGAAACAACTACCCCTTGCAGAACCGTTTAAGACGGTGGCTTGTTATAAATTATTAAAAAATAACCGTGAACTCGCCAAAGTTATAGACGGTTATTTTTTTGTCGTTTTTACCAATTCAAGAACTAACATCACGAGAGCGATAACAAAGTTACCAACTACAAACATGAGTGTTAAGACCTCAAAGGTTGACAATGATAGACCCCCTCTCCGTCAGATTCGGATGATTTGCATAGTAGAACAAAAAGTTCCATTCCACTTCTCTTAATTCGCGTCAACATCTCAGCGCAGTGGTTGATTGGCAGATTTGTTCGTGCTTCGCACTCCAAATCTGACCTAATCAACTGTGCGGGGGCGGTAAGACGAACTCATTTTCTACAAGTTGAGTTCTGTACCGCTCCCACCTACCTTTCAGAAATTAGAGCCACCGTCTTTACTTTTCTGCAAAGACTATTATAGCATATTTAGGTAAAAGATAAATGTCCAACTTGACTTGGTAGACCTACCGATGTATAATAAGCATAGAAAAAGGTAGTTGCTGGAAACAACTACCCCTTGCAGAACCGTTTAAGACGGTGGCTTGTTATAAATTATTAAAAAATAACCGTTAACCTGCCAAAGTTATAGACGGTTATTTTTTTGTCGTTTTTACCAATTCAAGCACTAACATCACGAGAGCGATAACAAAGTTACCAGCTACAAACATGAGTGTCAGCACCTCAAAGGTTGACAAAGATAGCTTCTCCCTTCTGTTAGATTTTGATGATTTGCCCATAGGCACCACCTACCTTTCAGAAATTAGAGCCACCGTCTTTACTTTTCTGCAAAAACTATTATAGCATATTTAATAAAGAATTGTAGTCTAATTTACACATCAAAAAACCAGCCTACTTGGGCTGGTCTTCTTGTAGTCGCTCTTTAAGGCGACGACGGTATAAAATCTGCGAAGGAATGAAATAGAGAAAACTTGCCAGAATAATCCAGCGTTTGTCAATTCCACTAAAGTAAATCACCAAAATCAAGGTAAATGCTACCACTAGGTAGAAAAAATGATTGGTCAGTAAGTTTTTCATGGCACACCTCCACATCTAATTCACTTTTAGTATATCAAAATAGACACAAAAAGTATAGAGGTCTAGCGATTTTTGGTATCTAACACAATGGTCACCGGACCATCATTGACTAGACTGACCGCCATATCCGCCCCAAAAATGCCCACTTCAACTGGCACATACTCTGACAAGGCCTGGTTAAAGGCATCGTAGAGTTGGCTGGCTAGGGCAGGAGCTGCCGCTCCTGTAAAGGCAGGGCGATTGCCTTTTTTTGTATCCGCAAAAAGGGTAAATTGGGAAATGGATAAAATCTTGCCCGTCACATCTTGAACAGACTTGTTCATCTTGCCTGCCTCATCTGAAAAAATCCGCATGTTGACAATTTTGCGAACAGCATAGTCCAGGTCTTCCTGGCTGTCATCTGGCCCTACACCGACTAGGAGCAAGAGCCCTTGATCAATTTGCCCATGAATGCTTCCTTCGATGGTCACACTGGCCTGCGACACACGTTGTAGTATAATTTTCATCTTATCCGTTGGTCCTTTTCACTGAGTAAACTTCTGGCACCGACTTGATCTTGTCCACCAGACTGGTCAAGGTTGCCAGGTTGGAAATACCAAAGGAAACATGGATAGTCGCAAACTTCATATCCTTGGTTGGCTGGGCATTGACTGACGAAATATTCTTGCTGGCATTGGTCAAAACCTTGAGAACATCATTGAGCAGACCTGAACGGTTGAGGCCGTAGATATCAATGTTTGCCATGTATTCCTTGGTAGAGTTTTCATCCTCCCAACCGACATCAATCAGGCGGACATCGTAGTTTTCCTGGCTCTTGAGGTTCATACAGTCCACACGGTGAACCGCAACCCCACGCCCCTTGGTGATGTAGCCGACAATTTCATCGCCAGGTACTGGATTACAACATTTGGCAATCCGAATCAGCAAGCCTGACGCCCCTTCAATGACCACACCACCTTCGTGACGGATTTTCAAACTATCTTTGTTGTCGTGTTTGACTTCGCCACCGTTGACCAATTCGTCCGCGACAGCTTTGGCCTTAGCCCGCTCAGCTTCACGGCGTTCTTTCTCTGTCAGGCGATTAAAGACGGACACGGCAGAGATTTCCCCAAAACCAACCGCTGCATAGAGAGCCTCATCGGTTTTATAGCTGGTCTTTTGCAGGACCTCGTCCATATGGCGACGGTCCAGGTATTGGTTGGGAACGTAGCCGTTTTCTTGGAGGAGATTCTGGAGCATTTCACGCCCTTTGGAAACAGACAATTCCTTGTCCTGATTCTTGAAGAACTGTTTGATTTTATTGCGGGCCTTGTGAGTTTTAACCAGGTTGACCCAGTCACGACTTGGACCGAAAGAGTTGGCAGAGGTGATGATTTCCACCTGGTCGCCCGTCTTGAGCTTGGTCGTCAGAGGCACCATACGGCCGTTGACCTTGGCACCTGTCGCCCGCTCACCAACCTTGGTATGAATCTCATAGGCAAAGTCAATCGGTACAGAATCCTTAGGCAATTCTCGCACCGCTCCATCTGGCGTAAAGACGTAAATCCGCTCGGTGAAGATGTCCTCTTTGACCGAATCAACGAAAGATTGGGCATCTCCTGCCCCTTCTTGAAGTTCGATCAGGTTGTTAATCCATCGCAATTCTTTTTCGCTGGCAGTTGCCTTGCCACCACGCTTGTAGGCCCAGTGAGCCGCAACCCCGTACTCTGCTACCTGGTGCATTTCCACTGTCCGAATTTGGAACTCGATCGGACCTTTTGGTCCATAAACAGTCGTATGGATGGACTGGTAACCATTGGCCTTTGGACTGGCAATGTAGTCCTTGAAGCGACCGGGCATAGGCTTCCAGAGTTCATGGATGTAGCCCAGCATGGCATAGACATCGCTTGGAGTGTCCATCAAACAACGGATGGCCGTCAGGTCATAGAGCTCATCAAAACGTTTTTTCTTGTCATGCATCTTCCGATAGATAGAGTAAATGTGCTTGGGTCTACCGTAAATCTGACCATGTAGATGGCGTTCCTCCGTGTACTCACGCAGTTTGTCCACTACTTCTGTGACCAGAGCCTCCCTCTCCCGACGTTTCTCTCGCATCATATGAGTAATCTTATAGAACTCCACTTCATTGAGGTATCGGAAGGACATATCCTCCAGCTCCCATTTGACAGAGGAAATCCCCAGACGGTGGGCAAGAGGAGCATATATTTCCATTGTTTCACGTGAAATCCGCTCCCGCTTGTCTGGTCGGAGATGCTTGAGGGTCCGCATATTATGAAGGCGGTCAGCCAGTTTGACCAGGATAACCCGCATATCCTGAGACATGGCAATCAGCATATTGCGGTGGTTTTCAGCCAACTGCTCTTCATGGGACTTGTATTCTACCTTGCCCAGCTTGGTCACACCGCCGACGATGTGACGAACCTCAGGGCCAAATTCTGCCTCCATCTGGTCCAGGGTAATGTCTGTATCCTCCACCACATCATGCAAAAAACCGCAGGCAACCGTTACCGCATCCAGCTTTAGACCTGCCAAGATACCTGCCACCTGTATAGGATGGAGAATGTAGGGCTCACCGGACTTACGAAACTGTGTTTTATGGGCCTCGGTCGCATAGTCCAAAGCTTTTTTGACAAAAGCAACATCCTCTTCTGGCAAATAAGTGGCTGTTAGGGCAACGACTTCCTCTCCTGTATAATTGACTTCTTTCATTTACTTCTCTCCCTAGCTATTTCCTATTATTTTACCACTTTCATAGGAAAAGAGGAAGAAATCAGATACATTCCTAACTGTCCGCCACAAACGAACGAATTATTTTCTTGATTAAAAAGTTAACGTTTGTTTATCAAGCGATTACATAGTTGTTTTGTTCTTATTTTTTAATTCGTTGTTCCGAAAACGGTTGAAAAAATCCTTCTGAACCTGTATAATGTTTCTTACACACTTTAATAGAAAGTAGAGGATTTCTTATGAAATTTCCTTTTAGTAAATCGGCTACAGCCTTGACCTTGGCAGTCTTGGCAACTAGTAGCGCACAATTGGTCCAGGCTGAAGAGGTAACAACACCAGCAACTCAACCAACGGTAACAAACGAAACTGCACCAGCACCAGCACCAACTGAGGGAACTGGGGGAGATACTAGTCAGCCTGTCCTCACTGCTGAACCAATCACAACGACCACAACAGAAGTTGCCCCTCCAGTAGAAGGCCAGACGGTCGATGTCCGCATCCTGTCTACAACCGACCTCCACACCAACCTGGTCAACTACGATTACTACCAGGACAAAGAGTCACAAAACCTTGGCTTGGCCAAGACAGCTGTCCTCATCGAAGAGGCACGCGCTGAAAATCCAAACACCGTTACGGTCGACAATGGAGACCTGATCCAAGGTACACCACTGGGCACCTACAAGGCTATCGTTGACCCTGTTGAGACTGGCGAAAAACACCCTATGTACGCTGCTCTGGAAGAGCTTGATTTTGACGCATCAACACTGGGTAACCATGAATTTAACTACGGCTTGGACTTCCTACATACTGTATTGGCTTCAACCAGCCTTCCGGTGGTCAATGCCAACGTAGTGGATGCAAAATCCCTCCAACCTGTCTTTAAAACCTACGAATTGGTGACCAAGACCTTTACCGACACAACTGGTCGCCCTGTCAACCTCAACATCGGTATTACCGGTATTGTGCCGCCTCAGATTCTCAATTGGGACAAGGCAAACCTAGAAGGCAAGATAGTGGTCAACGATGCCGTCCAAGCTGTGAAAGAAATTGTCCCCGTTATCAAGCAGGCTGGTGCAGACATCGTTCTGGTTCTTTCCCACTCTGGTATCGGTGATGATACTTACGAAGTTGGCGAAGAAAACGTGGGCTACCATATCGCAGGGATCGACGGTGTCGATGCGGTTGTGACTGGACATTCTCATGCCCTCTTCCCAACCATGAACCCTGAAAAGCCTGGTTTCTATGCCCAATACGCTGGTGTTGATGATGTGAACGGCACCATTAACGGCACTCCGGTGACCATGGCAGGTAAATACGGTGACCACCTGGGCATCATTGACCTCAAGGTGACCTACACCGACGGCAAGTGGAATGTGGTAGACGGCAAGGGACAAATCCGCAAGATTGATACCAAGTCTCCTGTGGCTGACCCAGAAATCCTTGCCCTTGCGAAAGAGGCTCACGATGCGACAGTTACTTATGTCAATGAAAAAGTTGGTGAAACCAGCGCCCGCATTCACAGCTACTTCTCCCTAGTAAAAGATGACCCGTCTGTTCAGATTGTCAACAAGGCCCAGCTCTGGTACTTGGAAAAAGAATTGGCTGGCACAGAGGAAGGCAAGTTGCCACTCCTTTCTGCAGCAGCTCCGTTCAAGGCTGGTGGTCGCGGTATTTCTGAGGGCGACAACTACACAGACATTCCAGCTGGTTCCATTGCTATCAAAAACGTAGCCGACCTCTATCTTTATGATAATGTCACTGCTATTCTGAAAATCACTGGTGCTGACCTGAAAGAATGGTTGGAAATGTCTGCTGGTCAATTCAACCAAGTGGACCGAAACAACAAAGAGCCTCAGGAGTTGCTCAACATCAACTTCCGTAACTATAACTTCGATGTTATCGACGGTGTAACCTATACCTACGATATTACCCAGCCAAACAAATACGATACCAGTGGTAAGCTTGTCAATAAAGATGCTAGCCGTGTCCGTGATCTCAAGTACAATGGTCAGCCTGTGACGGATGACATGGAATTCATGGTAGCGACCAATAACTACCGCGCTAGTGGTACTTTCCCTGGTGTGAAAAATGCGACGGTCAACCGCCTGCTCAACCTGGAAAACCGCCAAGTAATCATCAACTATATCCTAGAAGAGAAAAATATCAACCCTTCTGCCGATAGCAACTGGCGTTTTGCGGATACTATCAAGGGCCTAGACCTTCGTTTCCGTACATCAAACTCTGCTAAGGATTTGATTGCTGCAGAGAAGTTGGAAGATGTGGAATATATTGAAGAATTTGTAGGTGACGGAGTCAACGGCATGGGCGTTTACCGCTTCCTCTACACTGAGCCTAAACCAGAATCTGCGACTCCTCCAACCATTGACATTATCATCCCAACTCCTCAAACACCTAATCCAAAACCACAAAAACCAATCAAGCCTGGTCAAGCAAATGCTGGTGGCCAAGTCATCACCCTTTCATCTGGTCAGAAAATTACCTTGCCAGCTGACAAACCTGTCGAGACCACACCAGCTCCAGGAGTGAAAACATTGCCAAACACAGGCGATGCGACTTCTGTGCTCAGCTTAATTGGTATCGGACTTGCAGGATTAGCAGGACTGGCTGCTAAACGCAGGGAAGATTAAACCTGATTGATTAGATAAGGAAAAGGAAGTTAAAAAGATAATGGCTGAAATTATTACTACTGTTGGGGTATTCCTTGTTGTAGGTTGGTTGCTGGTTAAACTCCACCCTCACACAGAGGAACAAACTGAGTACAAACGTAGAGCACTAATTGACAAAATGTATCGCGATACATTTGGAGATGACGACTAAGGATTTAGAAAGATAGCAAGCCCGATTGGACTTGCTTTTTATGATGTCGTATAGATAGGGACGAGGTACTCTTCTTGTGGAGTTTTCACTGTATAGGTACCCAGAAGTTTGCCCTCTTGCTCCAGACGGTAGGTCTCGTTTTTATAGCGTGTTTCCAAGCGAATGATCCCGTATTCCCCAGCAGGCACGGGATAGGATATCGTTGAGCTGAACCAATTCCAACCAAAGCCCTTGCTTTCGGTCCACTCCATCATCTGCCCCTCCTCGCCACCATAGACCTTATCCACCAGATCCTCACCCATTTCTCTCGTTTCAAAGTTTTTTTCTAAAACCGCTTGGTCTTCCTCGATTCCGGACACAAAGGCGGTCCTAACTTCCAGATTTTCAAAAGTATAGATGACCCCTGTCTCCCGGTCCTGTAAGACCAGGTCGGACAAGATTTTATAGTTAGTTCCTGGGATAACCTCTGCCTGTCGCCACAGCAGAAAGGCCAAACCTGCCACCAGTAACAGGTTCAGATACCACGATTTCCATCTCATATCAGTTTCCTCCCAAGTCTTCGACCACAAAGAAGCGCTCATCCACGACGGTTCCTGCTTGATTTTTGAGAAATACCTTGCCACGCAGCCTTTTGATAGAGAGACCCAGACTATTGTCTAGCTGACCTTGATAGACTGGATAGCCATTTCCATAAATCTGGTCTGTCTTGACGATAGCAATTGACTTCAAGAAGTCTAGCATGGCCCACTCGGTCTTATGAATCTTTTCGTATTGCGCGGGATCTGCTAGGAACTTATCCATGTCCAGCTGTTGACTTTCCGTAGGAAATAAACCACCCTTGCGATGGAGCCTGCGGTAGAAGATTTTGTGATCTTCTTGATAGGCAGCCCAGCGATCCGAAAAATGCGACTGGTCATAGGTCTCCAAGAGCTGGATACCTCTTCCACGATTTCCAAATGCGGCTCTACCAAACCATTGAAAGCCGGATCTACAAAGGACTGACCACGGAAGGGTTCATAGAACCTCTTCTCCTCCAAAAGTCCCGTCAATAAGACCTCCTTGGACTCTGGCTGACTTGCTAAGCGATCCCATTGATTGGCAAGGGCTCCCCCGGCCGCATGAAACAGTTCAAAATGCAGGATTTCCTGCTCAGCAGCCTGGACGGATTGCTCCTCTGGACTGGAGGGAATATAGCTGACACTCATCCGACAGGAAGCTAGGCACAGACTGGCAACACATAGCAGAGAAAAGGAAAACCACTTACGCATAAAATCACCTACTTTCAACTGTATTATAACAACACTTGTACGAAAAAGGCAAACAATTATGTGTAAATGGTGATGAATTTATTGAAAATAAGCCCAGACAACGGCAACCAGCACTGCAGGCAACATATTGGCCACACGAATTTTCCGACCCCAGACGATATTGACCCCGACGCAGAAAATAAGAACCGATCCGACCATAGATAGATTGCTCAGTGCCTGCTCTGTCATCAAGGGCTCAATCAAGCGGGCTAGCACTGTCAGCGAACCTTGAAAGAGAAAGACCGGTACAGCTGAAAAGCCAGCTCCCTTGCCCAGACTAGAGGTCATTATCAAGATAATGATGAAATCCAAAATACTCTTGATAGCCAATAGGCGGTAATCACCCGTCAGTCCGTCTTGGATGGATCCAATAATAGCCATAGCACCGATACAAACGGTCAATGACGCTGTCAGGAAAGCATCTAAGAATTGCCCATCTTGGCTGTTTCCTGATTTTTCACGGAGCCAAACACCCAGCCTTTCAAACCAGCCTTCGATATGCAGCACTTCCCCAATCAAAATCCCTAAGGCTAAACTAAGGACCAAAAGCATGCTATTTTGACTTTTGAGTTGACCATCAACTACTGTCAACAGTCCTTCTAAACTACCTGAAATTCCTAGAAATAAGACAGCAATCCCGCTAGCCATGGTTAGACCGGACTGATGGCGTTCCTTGAGTAAATGACCAAACCAAGACCCTATCACACCTGCTAGGGCAATGGCGATGGTATTGATAATCGTACCTACAGCGAACATAGACTACCTCAACAATTCCGTAGCGTAGCTAATGGCAGAAAGGGCGTAGAGGGGAGCCGTTTCCGCTCGAAGAATGCGAGGACCAAGGCCTGTCTTGACCGCTCCTGCTCCTTCAAATGCGGCTACTTCCTCAGGCGACACGCCACCTTCTGGACCGACGATGACCAGAACTGATTGGCCGATTTCTAAGCCAGACAAGATTTTCACCAGGTTGGCTTGTTCACCCTCTTTTGCAGCCTCTTCGTAGGCTAAGATAATCCGGTCAAATCCTGCCAGCTGGGATAGGAAATCAGCTTTTTTCTCAAACAAACGAATTGCTGGAATGCGATTGCGTTTGCTTTGCTCGGCTGCTCCTTGGGCGATTTTTTCTAACTTTTCTGCTTTCTTTGCCAGTTTTTTACCGTCCCATTTGACCACAGACCAGTCCGCTGGAAAGGCCCAAAGAGCTGCCATGCCTAACTCCGTTGCCTTTTGGGCGACAAATTCGAGCTTATCTCCCTTTGGAAAGCCCATGGCAATAGTAACGGAAACGGGTAATTCGACATTGTCTGCCAGTTCTTCGATGATTTCAACAGATTGGTCCTGGCTATCTACTACCCGTGCCAAGCGTTTAATCTCATCATCAAAGACCAGGACAATCTGGTCGTCTGCCTGCAAGCGCATAACAGAAAACATGTGCTTGGCAGTGTCCTTATCGCTAATCTGGAAAAGGCCCTGCGGTGCTCTGCCATTGACAAAATACTGCTGCATCCTAGCCTCCAATCACACCTGAGCGGTCAGCTGTTTTCTTGAAGACGCAGCAATTCCACTCGCCCTGAATCATGTGGGTCTCGAGGAAGAAGCCAGCCGCTTCCGCAGATGCTCGCACCATGTCCCACTTGTCCGCGATGATACCGCTCATAATCAGGTAGCCTTCGTCCTTAACCAGACGGTAGGCATCCTCAGTCAGATGGATGAGAATATCCGCCAAGATGTTGGCAACGATGACTTCCGCTTCAATGTCAACACCACGAAGCAAATCACCTGCCGCAACATGAATATTGCTAGTATTGGCGTTGAGGTCAATGTTTTCCTGGGCCACACGCACCGCCACTTCATCCAAGTCATAGGCATAAATCTCCTTGGCACCTAGGAGGGAGCTAGCAATGGAAAGGACACCTGAGCCTGTGCCGACGTCGATGACCGTCTCGCCACCACGAAGGACCTGAGAAAGAGCAAAAAGGCTCATCTTAGTCGTCGGGTGAGTTCCCGTACCGAAAGCCATACCTGGATCCAAGCGGATAATTTTCTCACCAGCCGTCGCCTCGTAGTCCGTCCAAGACGGTACAATAGTCAAATCGTGGGTAATGCGGGCTGGCTCATAGTATTTCTTCCAGTTGTCCGCCCAGTCTTCCTCTGCCAATTCCTGACTTTCTAAGCTAATCTGACCTGTCTCCAAGCCAAAGCCGGTCAAATCCGCCAGGCGAGTTGCTAAATCTGCCTTAACTTCCTCAATATCCACAGAGTCAGGATAATAGGCCGTAATCGCAATCATATCCGACTGCTCCACCTCGGGATAGAGCTCACCGAAACGGTCCTCCTGTCCCACGTAGTCAGCCGAGTCGCTAATGGCCACCCCCTGACTGCCCGTTTCAATCATCAGATTTGAAACTGCTTCTTCTGCATCACGATGCACGTGAATCGTTAATTCTTGCCATGAGTTCATGTTTGTTGTCCCTTTCATTCTCTCTAGAACAAACCTATACTGTCTCTTCTAATTCTTTCAATGTTCGGCCTTCTATATCTTTCCAGTCAGTTCGACCGTTTGTATGCATCCCAAGCACAAATCCAGCTGCATAAGAAGGGCTATTGAAAAGCTGATTTTCTTGTAAAACGCCATCAACTATCATCCCACTAGCCTGTAACTCTGCTCGTAGCCCCTTTAATACAGAAGGTATCTTTTGAGAATCAATTGTTTCTATCATACTCCCCTTCAACACAACAAAACCTTCTGAAGTTTGTTTGCAGGTCGCATGAATTTCTGTGTTTGATTTTTTACTTTTTCGTTTCAAATACAGCAACTGATTCAATCCATCTGTTGTCTCTTTGTCACTAGGTATATTTTGCACCATTGGAACAAATAAACGATGCCCCAACGTTCCAATAATCGTAATGGTGTTATCAACAACTTCATCCAATTCTGACTGTTTTTCTTCCGTTACATTACCTGGATTGGGTTCGTTGCCATTTTTCACTATAAAACGCCCAGCCTCCTTGGCAAGCTGAGTGAATTTATTTTCTAGGTAGCTGATTTCAGTTGGACCAAAGGAGTTGTTCTGAGTTGTCAGCACAATCACATCATTAAAATAATCCGCATGGTTATCACGTGTATGTTCTTGAATGCGGAGCAAGACTCCTTCGCCATTTTTTCGAGTCGTAGCCTGTCCTATATAGGTGATATCTTTTCTCTTTTCATCGTCATACCCCAACAGAAAGTAGATACCACTTTGTTTCATTTCCGAACGTTCTTTCAAATCTCCGAGGTGAATACGAGGTATTTTGAAAATAACCCCCGTCCAATTGGATAGGGTACATTTGATTTTTCCAGTTACTTCACCATCCATCAAGAACATATTGATATTTTTACTACGATTAGCCATTTCCCATCCTCCTAATACCTCGGATATGGATAAAATTCCCCTTCCACTAAGTCTGCTCTGCCTTTTTCAAAAGCCTCGCTATCCCAAGCAATCGCAAATTCTTGAGCTTCTGGGTCCGCCAAAAAGTCCATGAGGTCATCTAGACCTTGGTCGGCGGTGTCCTTGAGAAAACCTGCGAAGTAGGTCAGAAACTCAGCTGAGAAGCCCTTCTTGGCGTCAAATGGCAGAGCGACTAGGTAGTCTTCCTCGTCAAAGCGAGACTTGTCCTGGTTGTAGAAAAGGACATACTCCTCTAGGAAAATATCCTCCGCAGAGGCATTGCCTTCGTCGTCCACCGTTTCAATACCAGCCGCATTTTGTGCTTCCAAGATGAAAGCCAACTCAACTGCGTGGTTTTTCTTGTCCCAGTTAAGCTCATAATCGTGAGTAAAATGTTTGTCCAGTGCCGCTTCCAGCACATCTAAAAAGCCATGTTTTGCCATGTCAGTCCTCTTTCGATTTTGTGTTATAATAAGTGTACCATATTCAGCTAACAAAAGAAACGAAAGGAAGCCTATGCCAGCCAATCTCGCCCTTCGTATGCGACCCAAATCCATTGATGAAGTCATCGGTCAGGAACACCTGGTCGGTCCTGGAAAGATTATCCGTCGCATGATTGATGCCAATATGCTGTCGTCCATGATTCTCTACGGTCCGCCAGGGATTGGCAAAACCTCGATTGCGTCCGCCATTGCTGGTACGACCAAGTATGCCTTTCGGACCTTTAATGCCACGACCGACAACCAAAAACGCCTGCAGGAAATCGCTGAAGAGGCTAAGTTTTCTGGCGGTCTAGTTCTCCTACTCGATGAAATCCACCGCCTTAACAAGACCAAGCAGGACTTCCTGCTCCCTCTTTTGGAAAATGGCAATATCATCATGATTGGGGCAACGACAGAAAATCTATTTTTCTCGATTCTGCCTGCCATTCGCAGTCGGGTGCAGATTTTTGAGTTGCAGCCTTTGCAAACCAGCCATATCCGACAGGCCTTGGAGTTGGCTTTGACAGACAGCGAACGCGGTTTTGACTTCCCCGTCACCATTGAACCTGAGACTCTGGATTTTCTGGCAAATGCGACCAATGGCGACCTCCGTGCTGCCTACAATTCGCTAGAACTGGCTGTGCTTTCGACCAAGGAAAGTGACGACGGTAGCCGTCATATCGACTTGGATGCCGTGGAAAATAGCCTGCAAAAGTCCTACATCAGCATGGACAAGAACGGTGATGCCCACTACGACATTCTCTCCGCCCTGCAAAAATCCATTCGGGGTAGCGATGTCAATGCCAGCCTTCACTACGCTGCCCGCTTGATTGAAGCGGAAGACTTGCCTAGTCTTGCTCGTCGTTTGACGGTAATTGCCTATGAAGACATCGGCTTGGCCAATCCAGAGGCTCAGATTCATACGGTGACTGCACTTGAAGCTGCCCAGAAAATCGGATTCCCAGAGGCACGGATTTTGATTGCCAATGTGGTCATTGATTTGGCCCTTTCTCCCAAGTCCAATTCTGCCTATCTGGCTATGGATGCAGCTCTGGCCGATTTGCGAAAAAACGGTCATCTGCCTATTCCAAATCACCTTCGAGACGGTCATTATGCTGGCAGTAAGGAGCTGGGAAATGCCATTGGTTACCAGTATCCGCATGCCTATCCTGAAAAATGGGTGGACCAACAATACCTGCCCGATAAGTTACTGGTTGCGGACTACTTCACCGCCAACGACACTGGAAAATACGAGCGTGCCTTGGGCATGACCCAAGAAAAAATCAACCATCTAAAACAAAACAACCATCTAAAACAAAACAAGAAAAAAAGTTGATAACGTTTTCATTTTTTGCCGATTTTCTCTTGATTTTTTTAAAAAATGTGGTAATATTAAATCATAAATAAGAACTGCTGTGGTATACGAATTCATACCTATGTGTTGACCGACTATTTTTGTATTACTAGGGAGACAAAGATCTTTTGGCAGTATGCAGGCTGGTACACCCAGAAGCAACTAAGTCAGAAACACGTCACCCACCTGCTTCTAGCGTGCGGGATCAATACAATTCATGAATAACCGGTACCAATACAGCATTTTTATTTTGCCCTTCCTTAGCTCAGCTGGCAGAGCAGCGGACTCTTAATCCGTGGGTCGTAGGTTCGATCCCTACAGGGAGGATTTTCATATATCTCCTTAAGCCTTGTACTACAAGGCTTCAGACTGAAGACAAAGTCGTTAGAATTATATTTCTAACGGCTTTTTCATATGTAAAGTAGTATAATAGAGATAG
>NZ_JBIMJM010000025.1:0-31933 GCF_043674115.1 Streptococcus sp. A34
TTGGAGCAGTAAAGAAAGCACTGAATCTGCTTGATAGAATCATCATAGGAATAGAAGGTTACATGCTGATAGAAGCGTCTTTTGTCATTTCGATGTCTGCGTTCAGCATTGCCATTATGTTTCGGATTCTGAGGTCGAATGATTCTGTGTTCAATGCCAAGCTTTTAACAGAGTACATCTAGCAGATGGACTTGTGATGAACGTGTACAGGTCATATATATCAAAAAAGAGAGAACATCTATTTTTACAATCATCAACGCTTTCAAGAGCGCAACAACGGCCTTGTCCCTCTTGAAATGAGGAACAAGGCCGTCGCCTAATCTTTTATTATTTCAGTGTCCACTTGACAGGGAGCTGTTCAGTCTTAAACGGATTTACGCAGGAGTTAGTTAGCACTAACTCCTTTAATATTTTTATTATAAACCATTGAACTTGATTTCTCAAGTTAAATACCTAGGAAATTATATGAATGCTAAGAATTGTTTCCTGGGATATGTAGAGGTTTCGTGACCTATATTATATAATCCTAGCTACTTATCACCCATTTTTTCCTGCTCATAAAACGCCTGCAAGGCCTCTTGCCAGGTTGGGATAACAAAGCCTGTTGCCTTAGCCTTGTCCAAGCTCATGGTTGAGTTGAATGGACGTTTTGCCTTGGCTGGGAACTGGCTAGAATCAACTGGCAATACCTTGGTGTTGGTATCTTTGAGGATTTCCGTCGCAAAGTCAAACCAGGTTGTATCTTCTGCCGCATCATTTGACAAATGGTAGTAACCAAATTCTTGACCAGTTTCAACCAAGTGTACCATGAATTCCGCAAGGGTACGGGTCCAAGTTGGGCGACCGTGTTGGTCATTGACAACTGTCAAGGTGTCTCGAGTTTCCGCAAGGTTTTGCATAGTAAAGACAAAGTTTTTGCCATAGTTACCAAAGACCCAGGCAGTACGAACTGTGTAGAACTTGTCTGCAAATTTCTCGACCGCCTCTTCACCCAGACGCTTGGTACGACCGTATTCAGATTGTGGATCTGGCTGGTCATCTACTTGCCACTCTTGACCGACAGGCAATTCCCCATTGAAAACGTAGTCTGTTGAGATATAGACAAGGGTCGCATCGTATTTAGTGGCTGCCTTGGCGACGTTCTCAGAACCCGTTACGTTAATCTTGTAGTTGAGTTCCTTGCCCTCATCTTCTGCCATATCAACAGCTGTGTAGGCTGCACAGTGGTAAACGACGCTCGGCTTGACTTCTGCAAAGAAGGCATCCACTTTCTCTGCATCCGTAATGTCCATTTCTGCTACGTCAGCGGCAACATACTCGACACCACGCTCATCCAAGAGATAACGCAATTCTGTACCCAACTGACCATTTGCACCTGTAATTAAAATCATGTTCGCTCCTCATTTCAAGAAAGGCTTGGGCCAAAGCCCCAGCCTTCAATTGTCTTATTTAATAACTTCTTGCGTTTTCGCGTAATTAGCTTCAACAGCTTCTTTTTCAGCCTTCCACCAGTCTTGGTTATCTGTGTACCACTGGATAGTTTCTTCCAAACCTTGAGAGAAATCTGTAAATTGTGGGGTCCAGCCAAGCTCATCACGTAGCTTACTTGCGTCAATCGCATAGCGCAAATCGTGTCCTGCTCGATCAGTCACGTGGTCGTAAGCGTCTTTTGGTTGACCCATTTTTTCAAGAATCAATTCAAGCACTTCTTTGTTGTTCTTCTCTCCGTCAGCACCAATCAGGTAGGTTTCACCCATACGACCTTTGGTCAAGATTGCCCAAACACCAGTCGAGTGGTCGTTGGTGTGGATCCAGTCGCGAACATTCTTACCTTCACCGTAGAGTTTTGGCTTGATACCTGCCAAGATATTGGTGATCTGGCGCGGAATGAATTTCTCGATATGCTGGTAAGGACCGTAGTTGTTTGAACAGTTGGAAATGGTCGCTTTGACACCAAAAGAACGAACCCATGCCTTCACAATCAAATCTGAAGCAGCCTTGGTTGATGAGTATGGTGATGATGGGTTGTAGTTGGTTTCCGCAGTAAATTTCTCACCTGGACCTTCACCATGACCTGGCAAGTCTTCACGCAAAGGAAGATCGCCGTACACTTCATCTGTTGATACATGGTGAAAACGGATATCGTATTTACGAGCCGCTTCAAGCAAGGTGTAAGTACCAATAAAGTTGGTATGGATAAATGGGCTTGGATCATTGAGAGAGTTGTCGTTGTGGCTTTCCGCTGCGTAGTGAACGATCGCATCTGCCTTAGCAGCCAATTTGTCAACCAATTCAGCATCTGCGATATCGCCGACAACCAACTCCACACGGTCACCAAGAATAGCTTCCAAGTTAGCCTTGTTTCCTGCATAAGTGAGTTTATCCAAGACAGTCACATGGACGTCTGGGTGGTTATTGTAAACGTAGTGCACAAAGTTTGAGCCGATGAAACCAGCTCCACCAGTTACGATAATATTTTTAAATTGAGACATTTTTTTCTCCGAAAAGTTATTTTTCTTTTTTTGTGTGTCATCTTAGGTAGCGGGGTCGTAAGCAACCACCAAGATGTTTCATTACTAAAGCATGAGCCTAAGGTCTCATGCTTTCCTCGCTCCTTAGCAAAGCAAAGGAGCTTCTCACTACGGCGATGACACACTGAACTGCTCACTTTGCTCGCTTTTTTTACCTCAAAATTTCCTTCAAGTAAGCAATCTTAGCAAAGTCTTTTTGATTGTTATTTTCTGCTCGGTAGGAATCTTTTGAAGAGGCTTGGTAGATTTTCAGGTATTGTTCAAGTGTCGGTAGGTAATAGCGAACACCTGCTGTTTCTAGTTCTTCCAAATCTTCTAGCTCTACACCAGCAAATTCAGGCAGTGAATGTAGGCCTCCGAATTCAACAGATAAGCCGTCTTTATGAAATTCATGTTCATGACGGTCAACAAGGACGTAACCTAGTTGGTTCATCATAGCAATCAAGGCATCCGCCTGATAAATCCTTTCGTCGTCTGGGGCTTCCCAGCCACGCGGATCACTTGGAACATGGATGTCCAAATCTCCTGCCTGCCAGTCCCTCCCTGTGCGCCTTTCCAAACCAACTGAGCCCATTAACAAGGGAGTGATTCCTAACTTGTTTAACTGCTCTGCTATTTCCAAAAAGGCTTGAAACATTAGAGGTCCTCTTTTCTCAAAGGCTTGACATCCTTGAGGAATGGATGGTTTTCATCTGCTTCTGAAACTTCTGCTTCTTTTAGGTTTTCCCATTTAATGTCGAGACTAGGGTCTGCGTAGTTGACAAAAGCGTACTTAGGCTTGAGTTCCAATGCCCAATAGTCATTAACCAAGTAGCTGTAGGCCACGAAGTCTGACAAGACTTGGAAACCATTGGCTACTCCGCGCGGAACGAAGATACCTTTTGAAGCATCGATAACGGTTTGGTAGGTATTACCGAAGGTCTCTCCTTCACGAAGATCCACCCAAGTTCCCAAAACCTTACCGCCGTCTGCTACTGAAATGTATTTATCCCAAGGCTCTGCGTGAAGACCACGAAGAACGTTTTTACGAGAGAAGGAAACATTATTCTGCAATTTTCCTTCTGCAAAGAAACTTTCTGGGAAACCAAGTGGCAACATTTTTTCCTTCTGAAAATTTTCCTTGAACCAGCCACGGTTATCTCCGTGCACTGGAATGTCAAACTCCAGCATACCAGGAATAGCATCAACTGGACGAGCCGCAAGCTCTTTACCGAAAAAGTTTTCTGTCATTAAGCCTCTCCAATCAAACGGAGCAAGTATTGTCCGTATTCATTTTTCTTAAGCGGTTGTGCCAATTCATGCACTTGTTCTTTTGTAATGTAGCCCATGCGGTAAGCAATTTCTTCCAAGTTCGCGACTTGAACGTTTTGCAAGCGCTGAACCGTTTCGATGTACTGAGCCGCTTCCAAAAGGCTCTCGTGTGTACCTGTATCCAACCAGGCAAATCCGCGTCCCATAAGCTCTACTGACAAGTCGCCACGTTCCAGATAAGCCTTATTGACATCTGTGATTTCCAACTCGCCACGAGGTGATGGTTTAATATTTTTCGCGATTTCCACCACGTCATTGTCATAGAAATAAAGACCTGTGACAGCGAAATTTGATTTTGGCACTTCTGGCTTTTCTTCAATGGAAATAGCGTTCATGTTTTCATCAAACTCAACGACACCAAAACGTTCTGGATCCTTGACTTGATATCCAAAGACTGTCGCACCTTTTTCCTTGCTGGCTGCCCGTTGGAGCATCTTGGTCAGGCCATTTCCGTGATAAATGTTGTCACCGAGAATCAGGGCAACATTGTCATTGCCGATAAATTCTTCACCTATGATAAAGGCTTGCGCAAGTCCATCTGGACTTGGCTGCTCTGCATATTCCAAAGAAATACCCAGCTCAGAACCGTCACCCAACATATCCTTGAAGCGTGGAAGATCCTGCGGCGTGGAAATGACTAAAATCTCCTTAATCCCAGCCAACATCAGGGTTGACAACGGGTAGTAAATCATGGGTTTGTCGTAAATGGGCATGAGCTGTTTGGAAGCTGCACGCGTCAGCGGATAGAGGCGAGTGCCTGAACCACCGGCTAAAATAATACCTTTCATAGTCTTACCTTCCTGCGTATAATACCAGTCCATTATACCATATTTTCAGCGTTTTTGTCATAAGGAAAAAGCCCCCGAAGAGACTTTCAAGTTTATCCAAGAGCCACGTCCAGAATCATCATGATGATGAAACCAGCCATGAGGCCCAGCGTTGCAATATCCGTATTTCCATTAGTCTGGGACTCCGGAATGAGCTCCTCGACCACGACGAAAATCATAGCACCGGCCGCAAAAGATAGGGCATAGGGTAAAATCGGTGTCATGTAGGTCACCGCCACCGCTCCAATCACAGCAGCAATAGGCTCAACAATGGCTGACATGGACCCCCAGAAAAAGGCCTTACTTCGAGTCGCACCGTCTGTCCGAATAGGGATGGCCAGGGCTGCTCCCTCAGGAATATTTTGCAGACCGATACCGACTGCTAACCCAATAGCACCTGCAAGGGCAGCAGGACTAAAGTTCGACGCTAGAGCACCAAAGGTTACCCCGACCGCCAACCCTTCAGGAATATTGTGGATAGTTATGGCCAAAAATAGCAGAGCTGTTTTAGACAGATTTTTCCTGTCCTCCTCACCCCCACCTTCGGCCTGAGATTTGTCGTGCCCCAGGTGCAAATGTGGCACCAGAGCATCGACCAAGCGTAAAAAGATGCCTCCAAAAGCAAAACCAAGAGCTGCAGGCACCCAAGCCCAGGCACCATAGGTCTCCTCCGCATAGCTAATCGAAGGAGCCAAGAGAGACCAAAACGAGGCCGCAATCATCACTCCAGCTGCGAAGCCCAACATGGTATCCAAGAGCCTCCTACTAATCGTTTTAAAGAAAAAAACAACCGCTGACCCTAAAATAGTACAGGACCAGGTAAAGAGCCCTCCCAACAAGGCCTGTACAACAACTGATTGTTCCATAAACCAGGTCATAGAAGAACCAACTTTCTAAATCAATATCTTAAGTTCCTCTAGCATACCCCAAATTCAGAAGAATTGCAAGCTCAGATAGTTTGGATAAGTTTTGGAACCGAAAATAGAGCAAAGGTTGTTGCCACTGCCTTCAACCTGACCCTTGCTCACTGGTATCTTTCTATTTTGGTTAAAAAAAAGCACCACTAGGGTGCCAAGCATAATTTTTACAAATGTCGAAAGGGATTGGTCGACACGGTTGAAGGCAAGATTTCCACATCCCAGCCGTTTTCAGCCTTCCAGTTCTCTAGCAAATCAGCGATTTTCTTAATAAAGAGCACCTCAATGTGATGACCTGGGTCAATGGCCAAAAGGCCCTGGGTCAGCATGTCCTGACCAGTATGATAGTAAATATCACCAGTGATATAGACATCCGCATCCTTCGCAATCGCATCCTGATAGAATGAACCACCACTACCGCCACAAATAGCCACTCGACTAACATATTGCTGGGCTTGATGACCATAGGTAACCAGGCGAACCGCATCCAGACCAAAGACGGACTTAACCTTCACTGCCAGCTCCTCCAAGGTCTGCTCTGCTATGGTACCCACACGACCAATACCTTGACCCTCAACAGTCTCATGAAGAACGGTCGTCTCCTCTATCCCCAAGAGTTCACAGAACCAGTCGTTCAGACCACCCTCGACCACATCAATGTCTGTGTGGCTGACATAGACCGCAATATCGTGCTTGATCAAATTCAGATAAATCTGATTTTCCAGCTTATCCGCCACCAAATCCTTAATCGGACGGAAAATAGGGGCATGCTTGACAATAATCAAATCCACCTGCTTGTCAATGGCCTCTGCCACTGTCGTTTCACGAATATCCAGGGCCACCATGACCCGCTTGATATCCTTTTTCAGCGTCCCAATTTGCAGACCGCTGACATCCCCTTCCATGGCTAGATGGGGCGGACAAAAGGCTTGATAACGCGCGATGAGTTGACTAGCTAACATGCAAAACCTCCTTGATGTGGTTGATTTTTTGGGAAATAGCAGAGCGGTCATCCTGTCTTTCAAGGGGCACTTGTTCCAGGGCATAAGTGAGCTTATCCAGCTCCTTCAACCATTTATTAACAAAGACAGCAGACTGCTGCTCCAATAAATAAGGTCCAAATCGCTCTTCTGTTGCAGACAAGCTCATCTTTCCTGGCTCCGCTACTAGGATTTCATAGAGTTTGTCATTTTCTTCCAAGATTTCCTCCGCAACAAGCTGAAAATCATGGGCGACCAGCCAACGACGGACATCATCTTCACGGTTGTTGGGCTGCAAAACCAATCGCTCAACGCCTGCTAACTTATCCTGACCGGCCTCCAAGATGTCGGCGATGAGCCTACCACCCATGCCTGCGATAGTCACAGCAGTAATCTGGTCAACAGCTTCTACGGCCGCCAGCCCATTGGCCAAACGAACCAAAATCCTGTCCGTCTGTCCCGCCTGCTCGACGTTTTGAAGGGCAGACTGATAGGGGCCCTGGACCACTTCACCTGCCACGGCGAAGTCAATCCTACCCTGCTCCACCAAAAAAAGAGGGAGATAAGCATGGTCACTCCCTACATCGACTAAGCGTGCTCCGGTTGGCACGAAAGATGCGACTGTTTCCAGCCGTTTTGATAATTTTGTTTCCATTTTACTCTTTCCAGAGATCCATGGCCGCCAGAAAATCGCTGGATGCAGTGACATTCTTGGGCGATGGCAAATCTCTTTCTGCATTTTTTGCCTCTACTTGAGCGACGGTGGTAATGCCCTCCCGACGCCAGTTGCGCAGAATAGCTTGAATATATTTCCAGTTGGTCTTATTGTTGAATACGGCCTCTTTGAGGGCTGCTCGAATGAGCTCAACGGTGGTCTTGTCCTCTTCAATCGTCTTCTGCAAATCCTCAATCTCAAAAGGCGACAGGAGACGGCCAAGTTCTCGCTCAAAATCTCCCACAATGGTCTTCAAATCATTAGCAGGAGCAAGAATCTCCACAGCAGATTCCTTAGGCGTAGCAAACAAACCATCCAGCTTTTCCAGGGCTGGGGCTGCATCAAAAATCATCTCAATCTCACCATCTAAGATAATGGTTTTCATCTCCAGCAAGCCTGAATCCTGCAGCTGTTCAATGGCCCGATTCACCTCGGCCACCGTAGCACCAATGGCCTGAGCGATGTCGCTTGGGGCAAGGGTTTCTAATTTGCTAGTATTTTGAAAATAGAAAAACTGCCAAACCAAAAAAGTCTGTGATGAGGGAAATATATCCTTAAAATGAAATAGTAAGGCAGAAGGCAGGACCAAGTGGCCCTGCTGAAATTGCTGTGAATAATTCATACTTCCTCTTTATAAACTCGCTGAAAGAGCTGATAATTCTGCGTGATTCCAGTCATAAGGTGTTTCTTGATAGACCGCATAGTTGACCCAGTTTGTAAAGAATTGTGCAGCTGGCAAATTCCAAGACAGAGCTGGTCTGCTGGTCGGATCATCGTTTTTGAAATAATTCTCTGGCACATGGGGATTTTTCCCAGCCAGGCAATCTCGCTCATATTCCTTAGCCAGGGTGTCACGGTCGTACTCCAAATGACCAAAACTATAGACTTCACGCAAGTCCTTGCTGGCTAGAATAGACAGGCCGACATCTGCTCCTTGGGATAGAATTTCCAGCTGTCCCAAATGAGCAATATCTTCCGCATTGACCTCAGTATAGCGGGAATGAGGTGAGCGAAACTCATCATCAAATCCACGCATGAGGGGATTGTTTGCCCCTACTACTTCTTGGCAATAGACGCCGGACAATTTGCGATCCATCTGGTATTTTTCGACACCGTAGCGGGCATACAGTCCAGCCTGTGCCCCCCAACAAATATGCAAGGTTGAGTAGACATTTGTCTTGGACCAGTCGAAAACCTGGACCAGCTCCTGCCAATAGTCCACTTCCTCAAATGGTAAATTTTCCACTGGAGCACCAGTGACGATGAGCCCGTCAAAGTAGCTATCCTTGATCTCTTCAAAGGTATTGTAAAATTGGTCCAAGTGGTCAGCGTGAGTATTCTTGGATTCATGACTGACCATGTGCAGAAATTCCACTTCAAGCTGCAGGGGCGTATTGGCCAAAAGACGGAGCAACTGGGTCTCCGTCACAATTTTTTGGGGCATAAGATTAAGAATTAAAATCTTTATCGGTCGGATGTCCTGATGGCTAGCTCGGTCGCTATCCATGACAAAGATATTCTCTTGTCTCAAAATATCTACTGCTGGTAAGGATTTTTCAATCTTGATTGGCATGGGCAACCTCCTAATTATCTTATTATCTATTATAAAGCAGGTGTCCAGACAAATCAAATAGCTTAAAATTAGTATCAGTTATAGATTATAACTATACCCTTGATAGATAATCTTAATAATGCATCAAAACCTTATAGTCGTAGTCGCCGATAGCTTCTCGGCCTTTGAGGTCATCTAACTCAATCAAGAAGGCACATCCAGCAACAATTCCACCCAATTTTTCAATCATTTCGATTGTTGCTTTGACCGTACCACCAGTAGCCAACAGGTCGTCTACAATCAGGACACGTTGACCAGGTTTGATAGCATCTGCGTGCATAGTCAAGGTATCCACACCGTATTCTTTTTCATAGTCAGCCGAAATCACTTCGCGTGGCAATTTCCCTGGCTTACGAACTGGTGCAAATCCTATACCCAATTCAAAGGCAACAGGACAACCTACGATAAATCCACGCGCCTCAGGACCAACAATCATATCAATATCCTTGCTAACAGCATACTGCACAATCTCACGAACAGCATAGCTGTAGGCATTTCCATCAGCCATCAAGGGGCTAATATCACGGAACTCGATACCCTCTTTTGGATAGTCAGGAATAGTTGCGATGTAATCTTTTAAGTTCATGTTTTTCTCACTTTTTAAAAATAATTTTACTCTCTATTATACCATGATTTTATCTTTTGGCATAATCTAAATCCTATGTCTCTGGAAAATTCCTTTCGCAGTTTAGCTACCTGGGCTGCTCTGCTATTTCCACCTGAGGAAAATATTCCCTGCCGGTTGAAATAGGAATGGTTCCAACCCGCCTTGGACTTGCGCAGTTGGAACCAGTAAATTCTAGCCGGAGACAGATAAGCCCCTGCCTTGGAACGGAGGATTTTCTTACGGTAGACAGGGTCGTGGGGACCAACCGGTTTCATGTCCAGCTGGTAGTGCCTACGATTATTGGCCCTGGCATAGTTAAAGGAGGCACCGTTGACCTGACCATTTAAGGTCGGAGCCTCATCCAAAATCAAGGCAAAGTTCCCCTTTTCATCCAAAATAAACTCGCTGTGAAAATGGATGAGGACCTTGATGTTGAGGGGCAGGCTCTGTGTTAATTTTTCCCTGCGAAAGAGTTGCTTGTTGTGGAGGCGGGCAGATTGCCGCAGCTGGTAACTCCGGCGTGGCAAAGTAGACAGGTAGCTAGTCAAGGCCTGCCAGTCTGATTTCCCCTGCCCGTAGTGCCTGCGGACCCAATCCGCCTGCTGGTAGGAAATCAAGTAACGGAGCTGGTGAACCTGCTTAGGTAGGCTCTCATCAGGGTAAGCTAAGTCAACTAGCCCAGCAAACTCCCGCCAAAAGGCATGATGCGGAGGCAGATTTTGGTCCATCTGTCCCATTAACCAGGTCAGGTGCTTCTGCTCCAATTCCTCTGGAAAGTCAAGAATGGCAATAATCTGGTCCACCAACTGAGCAGAGCTTGCCTGGTCCAAGTTTCTTCTCATTTCCTTCAAAGTCTCCGCACAGGCTAGGCTGGCAAAGGTCAGCTGGTCTAGTCTCTTAGCTTGAAGAGGAATGCTACAGGTCCGACACTTACGCCAGGGTAAGAAGGGCAGACAGATAAGGACTGCCAGTAATAAGACCTGCCAGATCATGATGAACCACACAGCCAATCATAAATTTCTTGGACCGTTCCCAGGGCAAAAAGCTCCTGCTGGACGACCGTTTTCTTCAGGTCTTGGTAAATCTGACTGTCCGAAATCTCCCGCTTCTGGGCATCCTTATTAACCCTCATCACCCCATCTGAAATGGTGACAAACTCCAATTCCTGGAAAATCTGAATCATCTTGACCAACAAGCTGTCCTTAATTTTCAGATAAGCAGCCAAATCCTTGAGTTTATAACGCACATCAAACTCATCAAACTGGTAAATGGTCTTATAGAGCTTGGCAAATTGCTCCCGACTCCCGTATCCATCCAAATAATATGGCTTGGCTATCTCATTTTTGAAGTAGATAGCCTCGAATTGATGTTCTTGGAAATAGCTGCGCAGACTTTCTAAATCCTCTGGCAAACTAGCTAGAGCAATGACAGGCGAACTCGTCTGCTCTGCCATGTCCACCAGAGGAATGCCAGCAGGAATCGGATGCTGTTTACTGCGAATGTTATAGAGCTGAACACCGTCCACACGCGCGTCCACCAGCATGAGCTGCAGGCTGGTATTGCCATTCCATTTGTTGACAGAAAGGGTCACAGCCAGCTCCAGATCCTTGGCCTGAGAAAATTCCAGAGCCAGATTGCCCTTACCAAAGGCAACGACGTCAAATCCGGCTGCTCCCTTACTGATCCGGAGCTTGAGGTGGGCATTGTTTTGCCCCATAGTCCGGGCAGACTCAACCTGAAAATCCTTGACATAAAAGACCGGTTTTTTGTTGTCCATGCCGTAGGGAGCCAGCTTGTCAAAGGATTTTAAAGTATCCAGGGTCAATTCCTCTAGGTCAATCTCCTCATCAATAACCAGTGCAGATTTCTGAGACAAGTCCAGTTTATTCTCTTCGATAAAGGTCGCTAAAGTGTCCGCCAGCTGGTCTAATTTATCCACTTCCAGCGTCATGCCAGCAGCTCCAGCGTGACCGCCAAAGGCGATAAAGAGGTCCTGGTGGTCCTTGAGGGCTTGGAAAATATCAACAGCCTCCGGTGACCGGGCAGAGCCCTTGGCCCGCCCTTCCTCAATGGACAGGACAATGACCAGCTGGCCCAGCTCTTCCAAGAGACGGCCTGCAACGATCCCCAGCACACCAGGATTCCAGCCTTCCTTGGCTAGAACCTGTACAGGCCGACTGGTATCTAGCATGGTCTTGGCCTCATCATAAATAGCCTGGACAATATCCTTGCGTTCCACATTTTTAGCATCAATCATGAGGGCAATTTCATGGGCCTCTTCATCGTCAAAGCCAGTCAAGAGTTCAAGGGCTGGATTGGGGTCATCCAGGCGGCCCAGGGCATTGAGGCGGGGGGCAATTTGAAAACCGACCGTTTCTTCATCAAGGCCATCGAGCTCAATCCCAGCAATCTTCATCAATTCTTGTAGGCCAGCCCGCTCAGTTTGTTTGAGCAGAGAAAGGCCGTATTTGACCATAACCCTATTTTCATCGGTCAGGCTGACCATATCTGCTATGGTTCCAATTGCGACTAGGTCCAATAGGTCTGCATGAACCGTCTCCAAAAGTGCGCATGCCAATTTGAAGGCGACGCCACAGCCAGCCAGGTGCTTAAAGGGATAGTTGCCTTCGGGATGCTCTGGATGAACAATGGCATAAGCAGCCGGTAAAGTCGCCTGAAGGGAATGGTGGTCCGTCACAATCACATCAACACCCATCTCTTGGGCATAGGCAATAGCTTCATGACCCGCTACGCCATTGTCAACCGTAACAATGAGAGAAATCCCCTGCTGCTCAATGAAATACTTGTAGACAGACTGGTTGGGGCCGTAACCATCGGTAAAGCGGTTGGGCAGGTAGACCTGGACCTCCGCCCCTAGCTCCTCCAAGGTCTCCTTCAAAATCGAAGCCGATGTCATGCCGTCCGCATCGTAATCACCATAGATCAGAATCTGCTCGTAGTCCTCAATGGCCCGACGAATCCGCTCAACGGCCTTGTCCATGTCATGCAGTAGATAAGGATCATGCAGGTCTTCAAGGCTGGGCTGCAAAAATTTCTGCAAATCCTCCCTTGTCTGGATGCCCCGCTCGTAAAGGAGCTTGGCTGCGATAGGGTCCAACCCTTCTTTCTTTGCCAATTTGACAAATGTTTCATCAGAAAAACCGGTCATCAATTGCCAGTCATATTGTGGTTTAATCACACTTTTTTCTCCTTAGCATCTATCTTTCCATTATACCATGTTCAAAGGAAAAAACGACAGGGAAAATCTGTCGTTTTCTATAATAAGGGGGCAATAATGCGCATAATGGCTCCGGCCAGTCGTTTGTTCCACGAATAGGTTGTGATAAAGGGCAGGAGCTTGATTTGCTGGGATTTCTTGAAGGACTGGTCAAAGTCTTCCTTGATTGCTGCTAGAACACCTGAATGGTTGTAGATATAAAGACCACACTCGAAGTTTAGATAGAAAGAACGGAAATCCATGTTGACCGTCCCCACCGTTGCCTTTTTGTCATCCACCAGGACCACCTTGGAGTGGACAAAACCTGGCTGGTATTCGTAAATTTCGATGCCTGATTCTAGGTAGGTAGGAAAATCTGTCCGAGCAGCCAACATGGCTGATTTTTTATCATAGATATGAGGCAGGAGCAACTTGACCTTGACGCCGCGTTTGGCCGCGTAGGTTAGATTGTCAATCATCTCGTCATCCAAGACCAGGTAGGGCGTCATGATGTAAATGTAATCTGTCGCAGACTGAATCATGTCCAGATAGACACGCTTGGCCACCTCATCTCCATCAAAGGGATTTTCTCCGTAGGGCAGGAAGAAACCTTCGCCATCAACGGTCTCTGTCTCCAAGTCCTTGTGGGATTTGAGGTACTTGAGGTCCTCAGTCTCCTCTTTTTCGTCATAGTTCCACATCTGCAGGAACATGAGGGTAAAGTTGGCAACCGCCTCCCCCCTAATCATGATAGCAGCATCCTTCCAGTAGCCAAACCGAACGATTTTATTGATATATTCGTCCGCAATATTGACCCCACCTGTAAAGGCGACTGCTCCGTCAATGATGGCAATTTTGCGGTGGTCGCGGTTGTTTTGAATAGTGGAAAGGGCCGGGATAATCTGTGAGAATACCTTGGCCTTGATTCCAAAGGTCCGCAGCTGCTTATAGTAGGAATAGGGCAGATTGGTCAGAGAATTGGTCCCGTCGTACATAAAGCGCACTTCCACTCCCTGCTCTGCTTTATCCTTCAAAACAGCCAGAATAGAGTCCCACATATAGCCCTGGTCCACAATGAAGTATTCCATAAAAATGTAGTTTTCTGCCTTTTTCAATTCCTCCAAAAGAGCTTCAAACTTGGCCTCTCCACTGGAAAAATACACCGCATCCGTATTAGTATGCAGGGCATAACCGACATGGTCACTCATATAGTTGGCTAGCTTGAGCTGCTCCTTATCCTCCTTGGCCAGTGCCTTCATGACCTTGTCAGAAGTGCTGGAGAATTCGCGCAAGCGCTCAGCCTGTTTATAGAAATTCTTCCGATAACGCTTCGTTTCAATATTGGATTGGAGAATGAAATAAAAGAGGGCTCCAAAAATGGGAATGCCACTGACAAATATAATCCAGGTCAGCTTAAAACTAGTATTCATTGGACGATTGATAATGGAAATGGCCACCAGAACAGAAAAAATCTGCATAATGGACCAAAATGCCGGCATATAATTGGTCGCCTCAACCACAAACCAAAAAATCAGAAAGACCGTCAGAGCAAGCAGGCTAATGACAATAAAAGTCCTCGAATAAATAATCTTCCACAGTTTTTCCATAGTCGTCTCCTAAATCTTTATACCAGTATATCACAAATCCCCTAGATTGAAAATACGAAGGGAAAAGAAGGACTGACTTACCCAGCCTGACCAGATGTTGGCCAAGTTAAAAGAAACTTTGACTACAAGCTACCGAAGTATTCTTGGACATACCATCGAAATTCCAGAAACCAACCAAGAATCCATTAAAGCCGGATTCTATGCTGTCCTCAGGGGCATCAACCACATGGCCAGCAAGCCTGATAATTTGATAAACATGCGCCTCACCTACTATTCACGCGGTGTGAATAAGGTAGAAGATCCAAAGGCTGTGGCAGAACTGGTCGGACCAGACGGAGAAGTCGTAGGTCGTATTAAGAATGATCAACCAAAATTCTTCCCTGACTATTATGACATCCCAATGTCTCTGGAATAGAATAATTATATGGAAGAAGCCTTTAAAATGATTGACTACTTCAAGCGCAACGGCGTCCTTGTCACCGAGCTGACAGAGAATGCCGGTCCATTTAACAAGGGCGACTTGGTGGTAGATATGGCACAAGCCAAGCGTGGATTTGCCAACCACGTCCTCTACACTGGTTAAGATGAGTCCAAATGGGGAGCTATGTATGCTGAATTGGTCGTGAATTTCCCTGATATGAGAGGCTTTAAGGCGATGGCTGTCTTTGAAGAAAATCTCTTTGACGGCAAACTTGGAAGCATTACCTGGACCAAGGCCGCACGGACAAGCGACATCGACTACAAGACACCGTACTACATTGTGGCCAATACTTCCGAGTCAGCAGTCAAGGCCATCAACCAGGCGATTAAGCAAGGTCAAAAAGTCTACTTGACAGAAGCCAGCTACATTATCAAAACCAATCAATTTGTTCAACTATTGGACCAATATGCCCTCTATGGTGAACACCTCTACAAGCAACCTGTAGGCACAGAATTGAAAGCTATTAAGGTCTACGCTCCTTCACACAGCTATAGATGGGCTGGAGATTTTGCCATCCGCGCCAACACCGCCTTGGTAGTGGAACGCAGGGGATTTGAAACCGTTGAAACTCCTGATGAAGCTGATGCAATCATCCTGGAATCCGAACAATTTGATGCCAGCATGTTTGGGCAGAAACCAGTCATTGTTGTCGGTGGTGCGGCTGTGCAGAAACTGGAAGAATTAGGTATTATAGAAGGCTTTAATGCAGAAATGTTTGATGGTGGTTATGACTTTGAAGGACTAATGAAGGCAGTCGTTGACGATAGTGACCCTCTGACAAGCGGATATGCCATGAACGACCTCTTCTATTCCAATTCTGGTAACTGAATTGAGGGTATCCCAGAAGGCTTCCGAACCCTGGTTAAAATTGCTGACCAGGATTATTATATCGCTGGCTGGTGGCCTGGTCATGAGGGACTGGCTAGCAAGACTGTCGCTATAGCTGGCATGTATCAAGACCAATCTATCTTTATCTATGCAGGAATCCAACCAAAAAGGTTCACCCTGTTCATTTCTTCCGCTGGGTGTCAAATGGCCTCTTCGGTAGCCAATTGGCAACTCTTGAAGACCTACCTCCAGTAGAAATTCTAGTTCCTCAGCCAAAACCAACTAGTCCAGACCAAGCCGATGATGCGCCCGCTCATCCTCTCTACCTATGCCTGTGACTATTCGTTTTGATAAAGCTGAAAGCAAGGAATCTTCTATTCAACATGAAAACGAAGAAACTAGCTTGCCGAAAACAGGATTAGAGTTCAACTATTTCGCTACAGCACTGGGTAGCGTCATATTAGTGGCTAGTTTCTATTGGAAAAAGCAACACTAAGTTGGTCACCGATTTTCACCTGGAGACAATAAAAAAATAGACCCCCAATTTTAGAAGCTGTGAATACAAGTTCTAAGATTGAAGTGCCTATATATGCAGTCTTGTCTACTGCTAAGGGACAAGGCTGCTTTTATTTATGTCAATTCATTAAAATCCCAGACATCATCAACCCAGCCTTCATAGAAATCAGGCTCATGGCAGACCATGAGGATAGAGCCCTTGTAGGCTTGAAGGGCACGTTTGAGTTCATCCTTGGCATCCACATCCAAGTGGTTGGTAGGCTCGTCGAGAACCAAGACATTGTTTTCACGGTTCATAAGCAAACAGAAGCGAACTTTGGCCTGTTCACCACCTGAAAGAACTTGAATTTGGCTTTCGATATGCTTGGAAGTCAGACCGCAACGAGCCAAGGCTGCTCGTACTTCCGCCTGGTTAAGAGCAGGAAAGGCATCCCAAACGGCTTCAAGCGGAGTCTGACGATTGCCACCAGCTACTTCTTGCTCGAAATAGCCTAGTTCCAAATACTCCCCACGCTCCACAGAACCGCCCAGTGGTGGAATAATCCCCAGCAAACTTTTAAGAAGAGTGGATTTACCGATACCGTTGGCACCGACAATGGCAATCTTCTGGTTGCGTTCAAAGGTCAGATTGAGCGGTTTACGTGTCAATACACGGTCATAACCAATTTCCAAATCAGTCGTTTGGAAGATAAAGCGACTTGGTGTCCGAGCCATTTTGAAATCAAATGATGGCTTTGGTTTCTCTGCTTGAAGCTCAATAATCTCCATCTTGTCCAATTTCTTCTGACGAGACATGGCCATGTTTCGAGTGGCAACACGGGCCTTGTTACGGTTAACGAAGTCCTGCAAGTCTGCGATTTCCTTCTGTTGGCGCTCATAGGCTGCCTCCAACTGAGCCCGCTTCATAGCATGTACTTCTTGGAATTGATAGTAATCGCCTGTGTAACGAGTCAAGAGCTGATTTTCCACATGGTAGACAATGTTTATCACATCATTCAGGAAAGGAATGTCATGCGAAATCAAGACAAAGGCATTTTCATAGTTCTGCAAGTAGCGTTTGAGCCAGTCAATATGCTCTGCATCCAAATAGTTGGTCGGCTCATCCAGAAGCAAGATGTCAGGCTTTTCCAAGAGCAATTTTGCAAGAAGAACTTTAGTCCGTTGTCCCCCTGATAACTCCGTCACATCCTTGTCCATGCCATAGTCCATGACACCAAGCGCACGCGCTACTTCGTCAATCTTGGCATCAAGCGTATAGAAATCACGGCTTTCCAGACGATCCTGCAGTTCACCAACCTCTTCCATGAGGGCATCCATATCGGCACCCTCTTCTGCCATAGACATGTAAATGTCATTGATACGGGCTTCTGTCTTGAAGAGTTCATCGAATGCTGTCCGCAAGACATCACGGACTGATTGACCCTTTTCTAATTTAGCATGCTGGTCTAAATAACCTGCCGTTACATAACGTGACCATTCAACCTTGCCTTCATCTGGCTGCAATTGACCTGTCACGATGGACATGAAGGTCGATTTCCCTTCTCCATTGGCACCGACAAGTCCGATATGTTCCCCTTTCAAGAGACGGAAGGAGACATTCTCAAAAATTGCGCGGTCACCAAAACCATGACTTAAATTCTTTACTTCTAAAATACTCATATTTCCTCACAAAAGAGGCTGGAAATCCTTCCAGTCTCTGTTTACTTTTTCTTAATCTAAACCGATTTCCGCACGGACCACATCGGCAATAGTGTCCACGTAGTAATCGACTTCAGCATCCGTTGGCGCTTCTGCCATGACACGCAAGAGGGGCTCAGTGCCACTTGGGCGAACCAAGATACGACCGTTGCCAGCCATTTCTGCTTCCATTTTTTCAATGATAGCTGCAATAGCAGGCACTTCCATTGCCTTATCCTTCATGCTGTTTTCCACACGGATATTGACCAATTTTTGTGGGTAAATGGTCACTTCTGCTGCCAATTCTGACAATTTCTTACCCGTTTCTTTCATGATTTTGGTCAATTGCACAGCGGTCAGCTGGCCGTCTCCTGTGGTGTTATAATCCATGAGAATAACATGTCCTGACTGCTCACCGCCGACATTATAGCCAGACTTCCGCATTTCTTCAACGACATAGCGGTCACCAACTGCGGTCACGGCTTTTTCAATTCCCTCGCGGTCCAAGGCCTTATGGAAACCAAGGTTAGACATAACAGTTGTCACAATGGTATTTTTGGCTAAGAGCCCCTTGTCCGCTAAGTTTTTCCCGACAATATACATGATACGGTCGCCATCAACTAGGTCACCATTTTCATCGACAGCAATCAGGCGGTCGCTGTCTCCGTCAAAGGCAAGTCCAATCTGGCTACCCGATTCCTTGACCAATTCCTGTAATTTTTCTGGATGTGTTGAGCCAACGCCCTCGTTGATATTCAATCCGTCTGGATGTTCAGCCATAACTGTCAATTTAGCACCCAAATCTGCAAAAACTTGACGGGCACTGGTTGCAGCTGCACCATTGGCTGTATCCAAAGCAACTTTCATTCCCTCCAACTCCAAGCCTGTTGACACCAGGAATTGCTGGTATTTACGCAAGCCTTCTGGATAATCTACCACATCTCCCAAACCTTGGGCAGACGGGCGCGGAAGTGTGTCCTCTTCAGCATCCAAGAGTGCTTCAATTTCTGCTTCCAAGGCATCGTCCAATTTGAAACCGTCACCCGCAAAGAACTTAATTCCGTTATCTTGAGCAGGGTTATGGCTGGCAGAAATCATGACACCCGCACTGGCTTTTTCTGTCTTGACCAAATGCGCCACACCCGGCGTTGCCAAGACGCCTAACTTGTATACATGAATACCGACTGAGAGAAGGCCGGCAACCAAAGCCGCCTCCAACATCTGTCCAGAAATACGCGTATCACGCGCCACAAAGACACGTGGCGTATCCGTTTCGTGTTGACTGAGAACATAGCCACCAAAACGACCCAACTTGAAAGCCAATTCTGGCGTCAATTCTACGTTTGCTTCACCACGGACACCGTCCGTACCAAAATATTTACCCATTTTTCAATTTCCTCAATATGTATTTGATTTATTTCATTTCTTTTACAGTTACTTGAATATTTGTAGTTCGTTCTGACAAAACAACCGGCAATACATTGCCGTCGGCGTCAACAGCCTGAATGGTTGCCTTACCACTGTAGTCCTTGTCAAGCTCTGCCAAGTCCATGACCACTGCTTCTATGTGGTCGATTTGTGCCAAGGTATCGGCATCAGACGTGACCTTAACCGAGTCTAGGGTCACAGACACCTTGTCTATAGCATAACCTGTTTTGAGCTGATTGCTATAAACCTTTCCTTCAACTGTATAACTCCGGCTAACCTTGTAGCCAATTTTCACCTTCATCTCAGCCGGAGAAAGAGTGGCATTCAAACCAGAAGGCAGGTTGGTCACCTGCAGCTCTACCGCCCGTTGACCAATCTCAAGATTATTTAAATCTGCTGTTACATGAAAGGTCCTGGTCAGTGGATCAGATTCCCGTTGCAAAATAACCCGGTCTGAGCCAGTCAACTCTACAGTCACACTAGGCGAAAAGCCTGAAATAAAATATTTATCACTGTCATAGCTAATATCAATCGGCACATTGGCTAGTGTATAAGTGTAGGTTTCCGATTCTTTCTGCGTTGTTGCACTAGTAGCGACTAAATTATTCTTATAATTGGTCGTGGTAGCATAGAAGAAGAGCAACAAAGACAGGAGAATAGACAGGACCAAATGTCCAATCTGCTTATATTTTTCGTGCATCATCGTCCACCTAACCTCCTCAACCAAGATTTTTTGGCCGCAACTGTCGGCACAAATAGGTCACGCAATTCCTGCTCAAATTCTTCCAGGCTCAGATTATGCCTGAAAATACCATTATGGGCCGTCGAGATGCCGCCTGTTTCCTCTGAAACCACGAAAACAAAGGCATCAGAAGCCTCTGAAAGGCCGATAGCAGCCCTGTGTCGCGTACCAAATTCTTTTGAAATACCCGCACTTTCCGTCAATGGCAAGTAGGCACATGCCACAGCTACCTTTTCGTCTTTAATAATGACAGCACCGTCATGCAGAGGGGTATTGGGAATAAAGATATTGATGAGCAATTCCCGCGAAACATCCGCATCCAGAGGAATGCCTGTTGACTTGTACTCTTGCAAGGTCTGGGCCCTCTCGACAGCTACCAGGGCTCCGATTTTTCGAGGAGACATGTAGGCAACTGCCTGGACATAGGCCTGAACCAGGCTTTCTTCTGTGCTAAGATTGGCAGAAGAAAACAGCTGGGTGGTTCGACCCAATTTTTCCAATACTGAACGCAATTCCGGAGCAAAAATGATAACCGCTGCGATTACCCCATAGGTGATAACCTGGTTCATGAGCCAAGAAATAGTCTGAAGCCCAAGCAAGCTTGCAACAAGCTGGGCGACAATGAACAGGAATACCCCTCGAATAAGGGTCATAATCTTGGTCCCTGCGATCGCCTTGCTAAAATTATAAATCAAATAGAGAACGATACTAATATCGATGAGATGCAAGGCTGCCGTCCAAGGACTGGCTATCAAACTTGACCAATACCCAACATCAAATAATTGGTTTAAGTTTAACATGGATTCCTCAATACTTTCTTTCTTATTTTCTTTTTCAAATGGAAACTAGTATTTCTATTGTACCATATTTTTCCGTCTCTTCCCATGATTAGCTACGCCCTATTTCTGACTATTCTCCATTCTAGAAAATCCCGACACTTTGTGTTACAATAAATCCATGAAAATAAGTACATTACTCGGCATTGCCGCAGGAAAAACCAGCCAGTTTGTCCTCAACAAACTAGGACGTGGCACTACCCTACCTGGGAAAATTGCCCTCAAATTCGATAAAGATATTTTAGATATTTTGGCCAAGGACTACAAAATTGTCGTCGTCACTGGAACCAACGGAAAAACCCTGACCACTGCTCTAACGGTCGGTATTTTGGAAGAAGCTTTTGGGGCGGTCACTACCAATACCAGCGGTGCCAATATGATTACAGGTATCACAGCGACTTTTCTGTCTGCCAAGAAAAATAAAAAGGGCAAGAAAATTGCGGTGCTAGAAATCGACGAGGCCAGCCTCAGCAAGGTCACAGACTATATCAAGCCAAGTCTGATTGTCTTTACCAATATTTTCCGTGACCAGATGGACCGCTACGGTGAGATTTATACGACCTACCAGATGATTTTGGACGGTGCTGCAAAAGCTCCTCAGGCAACCATTTTAGCAAACGGGGATAGTCCCCTCTTCAACTCGACGGCAGTGGTCAATCCGGTCAAGTATTACGGATTCGCGACTCAAGAACACGAACCGCGTCTGGCCCATTACAATACCGAAGGCGTTCTCTGTCCTCATTGCCACCAGATTATCCAGTACAAGCTCAATACCTACGCCAACTTGGGCAGCTACATCTGTAACAACTGTGGCTTTAGCCGACCTGAGTTGGACTACAAGTTGACAGAATTGAAAGAAATTACCAATACTTCTTCCACTTTTGTCATTGACGGTCAGGATTATAAGATTAACATCGGTGGGCTTTACAATATCTACAACGCCCTAGCGGCTGTCAGCGTAGCAGCATTTTTCGGAGTAGCACCTGAGAAAATCAAGGCAGGTTTTGATAAGTCCAAGGCTGTTTTCGGTCGGCAGGAAACCTTCAAGGTCGGCGATAAAGATTGTACCCTTGTCCTCATTAAAAATCCAGTCGGTGCTACTCAGGCTATCGAAATGATGAAACTAGCCACTTATGATTTTAGCTTGTCTGTCCTTCTCAATGCCAACTACGCTGACGGTATTGATACTAGCTGGATTTGGGATGCTGACTTTGAACAGATTACCCAAATGGACATTCCTCAAGTCTTTGCAGGCGGTGTTCGTTCATCTGAAATCGCCCGTCGCCTCCGTGTGACTGGCTATCCTGAAGACCAGATTACTGAAACGCCGAAACTGGAAGATATTATGACCTTGATTGAGCAGTCGAGCAGTCAGCAGGCCTATATCCTCGCAACCTATACGGCTATGCTGGAATTCCGTGACTTGCTGGCTCAACGCCAAGCCGTTGGAAAGGAGATGAAATAATGGTCTATACGTCATTAAAAAGTCCTGAAAAAGACTATCACTACGATCTCCACATCGCCCATCTTTACGGTGATTTGATGAACACCTACGGTGACAATGGCAATATCCTCATGCTCAAGTATGTGGCTGAAAAGCTGGGGGCTCGTGTTCAGGTGGACATCGTTTCTCTGACAGATGAATTTGACAAGGATTTCTACGACATCGCCTTTTTCGGTGGCGGTCAGGACTATGAGCAGTCTATTTTAGCCAAGGATTTACCGATAAAAAAAGACAGCCTAGCAGACTTTATCGAAAACGACGGCGTCATGCTGGCTATCTGCGGTGGCTTCCAGTTGCTCGGTCAATACTACATCGAAGCTGGCGGCCGCAAGATTGACGGACTGGGTATCATGGGCCACTACACCCTCAACCAGACCAATAACCGTTACATCGGTGACATCAAAATTCACAATGATGAATTTAACGAAACCTACTATGGTTTTGAAAACCACCAAGGCCGTACCTTCCTAGCTGACAACCAAAAACCGCTGGGCAAGGTTGTCTATGGCAATGGCAATAACAAGGAAGATGGCGGCGAGGGCCTACACTATAAAAATACCTTCGGCAGCTACTTCCACGGACCAATCCTGTCCCGAAATGCCAACCTAGCCTACCGCCTGGTCACTACTGCCCTCCGTAAAAAATACGGACAAGACATCCAACTTGCCAGCTACGCTGACATCCTCAGCAAAGAAGTCGCTGAAGAATATGGCGATGTGAAAAGCAAGGCAGAGTTTGAGAAATAAAGCAAAACCGCTTCTGGTAACAGAGGCGGTTTCATTTTTTATATCGTTCCAACCAAAAGCACTCCCTCAACCGTAATCTCGGTCAACTGGCTCAAGTCCAGTTTGGACTGGTCCACTTGGAAAAAGAGGGGCGTCATGTCTGCTAAGACTTGAGCATGGGCGGCTGTAATCGGCAAGGTCCGGCTGACCAGCACTTGCTCCACCTGCCCCATGTAAGACTGGAAATGGTCCACGATATCTTGGTTATCATAAGACTCCTTGCGGAGTTGGTCTTTGGCTAAATGGCGGAGCTCTTTGAGGTGATTGGGACCTGGGACCAGTTTGAGAATAGCCCCACCAGCTTTCAGCACTCTGGCAAACTCCTGATAATTAGCTGGGGAAAAGATGTCCAAGATACCGTCAATAGTTCTGTCTTGAATGGGCAACTTGGTCAAGTCACCGACAAACCATTTGACCGACTTGGTGCTGTCTGTTTTAGCTGCTAGGAGAATGGAATCCTTGGAAATATCAAAAGCAAGAATGTCCAAGTCCATTTTCTCGGCTAACTTACGAGAATAAAAGCCCTCCCCGCAACCGATGTCCAAGACAGACCGCAAGCCTAGCTCTGCTATTTTCCCTTCCAAAGCCTCATAGAGATGATTGTAATAGCCCGCCTCTAAAAAGGCCTGGCGGTTTTCAAAGCTAGACTTGTGGTAGTTGGCGGACTGCTTGACCTGGGGTGCCAGATTGACGTAGCCTTGCTTGGCGATATCGAAGGTGTGGCGGTTGGGACAGCGGAGGCTGTTGAGGTCAAGACCAAGAGTCTGCCCACAATGTGGACAGGCGAAAAATTGGTCACTGTTGATAAAACGTGTGTGTTTGGTCATGTTACTTATTTTCTTTTCTAAAGCGATACAGGGCTAGTCCTGATAGGAGCGTGGCAATGGCTCCTGTAAAGACTAGCAAGTAGCCGACTGGAATGAGATAAAAATTTTCATGCAGAATGCCCTTGGCATCGACATACTCGACAGAGTTGGCCTTGATGACAAAGCAGACGAAGCCGAGAAGCATGAGAAAACTACCGATAATGGTAATGGTCAGGTGCATCTGGGTACGGCGGCCTTCACGACCGTCTTTTACAAGTTTTTCTGTCATGTTGTTCATGTCAGTTCCTCCTAAGATAAGGTGATCTAAGGAGATCGAAAAGACAGAGGACATGAGAATCAAGAGTTCCAAGTCGGGCAGGTTTTTGTCATTTTCCCAGTTAGAAACGGCCTGCCTGGTCACATTGAGCTTGAGGGCAAACTGTTCCTGGGTCAAACCTTCCTTCTTACGTAAGTCTTTGATTTGTTGTCCAAAGTTCATTTCTTCTCCTTTTCAGAACCTGTCTGGCAGGTCCTGACTTTATCTTAGCCTATCGGTCAATGATTGCCAAGAAAGACTGGCTTGCTCTGGACTTTTTTAGCGAAAGGTGGTCTTGCTAACTCCGCAAGACTGGCTTGCAATCCTGTTCTATCAAGGGTTTGAGCCTCTTGTCAACTTGCTGTCAACCTAGCCCATCTGCTCAGATAATTCTTCCCATTCTTCCATGAGGCTTTCTTGCTGGCTGGTCAGTTGGTCGATTTCTTTCTGGTAATCGGTCAGCTGACCGATGTCATTGGTTTCTAGCATGGCTTGATTGAGCTCACTCAAGCGGTTTTCAATGGTATCGATTTCTGCCTCGATTTGCTCGATGCGGCGGGCTAGTTTGCGTTGCTCTTTTTGGTTTTCCTTTTGGGCTTGGTAGTCCATGGCTCCGGCTGATTGGCTAGTACTTTCTAGCTGGGCAGGCTGGGCTTCTGCTTCCTGCTCTGCCTTTTTCTCCAGATAATAGTCATAGTCGCCTAAGTAGAGCGTGGAGCCAGATTCCGAGATTTCCAGCACCTTGGTGGCGACGCGGTTGATGAAATAGCGGTCGTGGCTGACAAAGAGCAGGGTGCCGTCAAAGTCGATGAGGGCATTTTCCAGGACCTCCTTGCTGTCGATATCCAAGTGGTTGGTCGGCTCATCGAGGATGAGGAAGTTGTTGTTTTCCATGGACAGCTTAGCAAGGAGCAGGCGGGCTTTTTCCCCACCCGACAGCATGGAAACGGACTTTTTGACATCGTCACCAGAGAAGAGAAAGGCTCCCAGGCGGTTGCGGATTTCCACTTCAGGCGTGGTTGGAAAGGCGGACCAGAGCTCCTCCAAGACTGTGTTGGAAGGCGTCAGGGCAGACTGGGTCTGGTCGTAGTAGCCCACTTCCACATTGGCACCGAGCCTGGCTTCCCCTTTGATAAATGGCAGAGCTCCGATGATGGATTTGAGTAGGGTAGTTTTTCCGATTCCATTCGGGCCGACTATGGCAATGGCATCTAGTTTCCGTTGGTCAATAGAAATAGGCTGAGAAAGTATTTCTCCATCGTAACCCACCGCAGCATTTTCCACTGTCAAGACGATATTGCCAGAAGTCTTGTCCGACTTGAAGGTCATGTTGGCAGACTTCTGACCAGTTGTTGGCTTGTCCAGTCGCTCCATCTTTTCCAACTGCTTGCGTCTAGCCTGAGCACGCTTGGTGGTCGAAGCACGGACAATATTTTTCTGGACAAAGTCTTCTAGTTTAGCTATTTCCTTCTGCTGCTTTTCATAGTTTTGCAATTCCGTTTGCAACTTCTGCTCTTTGAGCTCAACAAACTGAGAATAATTGCCCACATAGCGATCCAAGGAATGCTTGGTCAAATCCAGTGTCAGTGTCGCCACCTTGTCCAAGAAATAGCGGTCATGGCTGACGATAATCAAAGCTCCCTTGTAATGCACTAGGTAGTTTTCTAACCAAGCAATGGTTTCAATGTCCAGGTGGTTGGTCGGCTCGTCCAGGACCAATAACTCTGGGCTTTCAAGAAGCATTTTTGCCAGAGCAAGTCGAGTATTCTGACCGCCGGAGAGTTCGGATATCTTCATGTCCCACATGGTCTGGTCAAACTTAAAACCATTCAAAATGGCACGGATGTCTGCCTCATAGCTAAAACCACCTGCCAGACGAAATTCCTCCGACAGACTATCATAGGTCTTCATGAGCTGGTCGAGTTCATTACCAGAAAGACTGCCCATTTGCTCTTCCATAGACCGCAGGCGTTTCTCCGTCATCCGCAGATCGTCAAAGACATGGAGCATTTCATCGTAAATAGTATTTGCCGACTCAAAACGGCTGTCCTGTGCCAGGTAAGAAAGCGACAAATCTCGCTTGGTAGAAATCTCTCCGCTTGTCGCTGCTTCTTCCCCGACAAGGATTTTGAGCAGAGTAGACTTGCCTGCTCCATTTTTTCCGACAAGGGCAATCCGATCCCGCTCATCCACTTGAATGTTGATATTGTTAAATAAAACTTCGCCCGCAAAAGAGCGTTCAATCTTGTTTCCGTTCAATATAATCATACTCAATATTTTACCATAAAACACTCAAAAACTCCCCCACAGAAAAAGTAGAGGAGTTCCAATAAAAGGGAAGTTCACCATACTTCTATGAACTAATGTCTAGAAATAAGTCTTAAGAAACATTATTCTAGCGACAGTGAATCTTCACCAGTAATAGAACGGACTAACCGTAGTAAATAACTCCAATCAACCTTAAACTGATTAAATCGACTCCTCTGACTATAAACTTGTTTCAACTGATTTTGTATAGAAGATAAAAAACTTAGCGGAACTGTTTCATATACACTTAAATATAGACAAGCTCCAAACAACTTCTGAACAGGAAAATTTAGGCTTGATGAATGTCATCAAGGAACTTCATAGCCAGCATAATGGTATTCTTGGTTATCGTCGTATGATGCTATTTGTCAATCGCAAGCTTTAAACAAACTACAACAGGAAGCGGATTCGACGCTTGATGCACATTCTAGGTCTACGTTCCATTATCAGAAGAGCCAAGGGGCATTGTACTAAGACTAGCTTTGTCAATGTAGAGGACAACATTCTCAATAGTGATTTTACAGCTACTGCTCTAAATCAGAAATGGTGTACAGATGTGACTTTCTTGAAGTACGGTTTCAGCTGTAAAGCCTATTTGAGTGCTATTAAGGACCTTTACGACTGCTCAGTTGTCGCTTACGTAGTTGGTCAGTTTAATGATAATGAGTTGGTGTTAGAGACACTTCGTAAAGCACGGAAAGCTAACCTGATGCGACACCATTGATTCACAGCGACCGAGGTTCGCAGTATACTTCGAAAGATTATTACCGTTTAACTACCCAGTATCAGATGACCCGCTCCATGTCTCGTGTTGGTAAGTGTATTGACAATGCACCAATTGAGAGTTTCTTTGGGCACTTTAAGACGGAGTGCTGTGATTTGAAGAAATATAAGACTTTTGAGGAGCTAGTTTCAGATATTGATGCCTACATCTATTTTTACAATCATCAACGTTTTCAAGAGCACAACAACGGCCTTGCCCCTCTTGAAATGAGGAACAAGGCCGTCGCCTAATCTTTTATTATTTCATTGTCCACTTGACAGGGAGCTATTCATACAATCCCTGTGTTTTCCAAATAATCAATCTGAATTACAAAACAATCTGGGTGAGCGATATTATCCGAATCCATACGAGCAATAAATTCAGTTTTAATCTCACTCAAAGCTAGATTTATACTAGTAGAAATACCTAGATTTTTATCAAATATATCCTAGGCCCCGATAAGACTTTATGATGTCTGCAGTCTTATCCTCACTGCCATCATCAACAATAAGGAACTTAAAATCTTGGTAGCTTTGACAGAGGATACTATCTATTGCTTCCTTAACAATAGTCTCCCTATTATAGACTGGCATAATTACAGTTAGCTTTGCCATTATTTCTCCAAAATATTTCCCAACTTAATTAATAGTAACATTACTTTTACAATTATAGTAGCAAAAAATCCAGCTCTGGACTGGATTTCATCAATTCACAAAGCCTTGCAAGAGTTCCCAATGTTGCCAGACAAGGTATAGCCCGCCTCCGATAATGATAAGCAAAATCAGGAATTTTATCAAGCCTTTGACAAAGCGGACGATAAGCATCAAAATCATGGACACAATCAACCAGCCCCAGGCCGATGAATTGAGTAGATTATCCATACCAGTCAGGCTTGAGCCTGCCATTGCTCGCAAGGGAGCTGGAATTTTCTCTAGCCAGTCGGTGGTCAGACCAAGCTGGCGGACAATGGCTGAGCTGGTTGACTGCAGCCAGACAAAGATACCAGCATTGTAAAGCAAGAGAAAAGCTTGTTCGGGATAACGCTTAATGAACTTAATCAAAATAAATCCTTTCTAGTTGTTTGCATAAAGCTGAATGACCGCATCCACATCTTCCTGCTGAATGCCTGTATAGGACCCTGCAGACTCCATGACAGAAGCTCTGCCATCTTCATGGCCTAAGCCAAGGGCATGCCCCAGCTCATGCTCAGCTGTGTGCAGGATTCGGTCAAATTCATAACCATATTGGGGATTTAAAAGATAGTAACGATTGAGTCTCACCGTCACACTGGTATAAAAATTGGTCAGAAGATTGGTCGTCGAATTGGCCTCCCCAGCAGCCTGGGTAGTACTATCATTGACATCTGTCGCAATAATATCTGCTGCCTCCGGGCTATCGACCAACTCAAACGTAAAGGCACCTGTCTGGTTCCAATTGGCAATGGCCTGCACGTAGGCCTGGCGTAAAATTGGCTCCTGGCTCTCAATATATACCGTAGCACGATTGCTTTCCCACCGTCCATGGTCGCCTGTGTTGACAGTATCCGTAGCCAGATGCTTGATAGTATCGACACCCTCTTGTAGCTTGACTGGCGACTGTCCTTTGACAATCAGCTCCGCCTCCTGCAGAACCCTATCCAAGGTTTGGTAGGCATTTTCCCTCTGAAAAACAAAGAGCAAAGCCAGGGCCAGGGCTGTGATTAAAACAGTCGACCAGATAAAATTCCAAATCAAACTGACCAACCAAGTAAGAATTCTTAGGAAAAATCCAAGGACACTTTTTACTAGTTTCATAGACTATACCTCTTTCTGGAGATGGTCAACAGTATAGCAAATAAAGCTAAAATTTACCTTAAAGCAGCTTAGGATAGTCTTTCCTCCAACTCAAAGTCAATCGGTAGCCATTGGAGGACGTACTCGATTTGCTGGTTCCAATAGTGCCACTCGTGCTTACCAGGTCCCTTACTAGCCTCGATGTCCAAGCCCATCTTTTTCAAATCAGCAATAGCCTTCTCATGACCTGCAAAAAGAAAATCTTCCTCTCCACACCAAGCGTAAAACTTGGTTTTCTTATCTGACTGCTTGGCAATCTCTGTCAAATTATTTGGATTCTTAGCATTATGAATGTCTCCGAACACACCCGTCCAGTAGGCTAGATTTCCCAAATCAGCCGTCCCTTCATTGTCAAAATCAAAGGCCAGGGCACCAGAAAGCGAGGCTGCGTATGAAAAACGGTTGGTAGACAGGGCAATCTTGAAGGCACCATATCCGCCCATGGACAGACCAGCAATGAAGTTTTTCTCCCGCTTGTCGGACATATTTGGAAAGAACCGCTTGAGAACCTGCGGCAGTTCAATGGCAATGGCATCGTAATAATTCATGCCGTAGGTCGTATTAGTGTACCAGCCCTTGTCCGTATTAACCATGACAACGATGAGATTGGTATAGCGTACCAATCGTTCTATGGTCGAGCGATTGAGCCAGGAATCCTGATTGCCACCCATCCCATGCAAGAGGTAGAGGACTGGGATATCCTTATCATCAGGATTAGGTATACGATTGCGGTCTGGATAAATGACATTAACCTGCCGTGACATATCCAAGGCCTCCGAATGATATTCAATTTTCATAATAGCCATTTGCTTTCTCCTATTCTAAAGAGCCAGTTTGGACTGGCTCTCATCACTTATTTTCTCTTATTTTACTTCCATAATCACCGGCAAAATAGCTGGGCGACGTTTGGTTTGGTCAAAGAGGAATTTTGCCAGGTCATCGCGGACAGTTGCCTTCAGTTCTGACCAGTCAAAGCTATCCTTGGTGAAGTAGTTTTCCACGCTGGCATTGACCAAATCAGATGCCTCACGCAGGATGTCCTTGCTCTTCTTGACATAGACAAAGCCACGGGTATTGACCCTCGCCTTAGAAATAATGCGTTTCTCACGGCGATTGACCGTCAGAGCCACGATGAAAATACCGTCCTCTGATAGGATTTTACGGTCACGGAGGACCACATTTCCCACATCTCCCATGGCATTACCATCAATCATAATATCCCCTGCTGGAACGGCCCCACTGTGGACAAAATCACCATCCTCATAGGCCATAACATCACCACGTTTGACGATGATAATATTTTCTGGATACATGCCAATTTCCAGCGCAGCCTTGGCGTGGGCGTTGAGTTGGCGATACTCACCTTGAATCGGGAAGAGATACTTGGGTTTCATGATATTGAGCATGAGCTGCAAATCACGCGCATTGCCGTGACCAGACACATGCAGGTTCTTGGCCACAGACTTGACGGTGCCCCCCGCCTTATAAATCATGTTTTCCACACGGGCTACAACCGCTTCCTTAGAAATACTTGGCGTCGTTACGATATAGACCAAATCGCCGTCCTTGATCTCAACATAGCGGTGACGTCCGATTGACATCTTGCGTAAACCATTGAGGGGCTCACCCATACGACCAGTTTCAAGAATAATCAGCTCATGGTCCTCATACTTGTTCATGTCCTTAGGCTTGACCAAGAGACGCTCGCTGACCAACTTCAATTTTTTCAGGGAAATAGCTGTGCGGACAATATTTTCCACGTCATGACCAGTCAGAACGACACGACGACCTGTCTTATCAGCTGCATCGAAAATTTGCTGGATACGGGTAATATTGCTGGCCACTGCTGCTACAATGATACGACCTTCCCAGTCGGAAATGGTATTGTAAATTTCATTGGCCACCTCTTTCATGCTGGCCACCTGAACCTTACTATCCGCATTGGCAGAGTCAGAAAGCAGGGCCAAGACACCCTCGTTACCAATCTCAGCCAAGCGACCAAAATCCGTCTGGTAGAGCTTATCAGCTGCCTGGTCAAACTTGAAATCACCAGTATAGACGATATTGCCCTGGTCAGTCTTGATGACCACACCCAAACTCTCAGGAATGGAGTGTGTTGTCTGGAAGAAGGATACAACCGCATCACCAAAATCAATCTCCGTATCTGCATCGATGACATGGAAATCATTGAATTTTTTGGTAGAATTATTGTTTTTAACAATCAATTTTGCCAATTCCACCGTCAAGTGTGAACCGAAAACCGGTACCTTCACTTTTTCCAGCAGATAAGGCAGGGCACCAATGGCATCCGCATGCCCGTGGGACAAGAAAACGCCAGCCACACGCTGTTTGTTTTCTTCCAAATAATCAAAGTTTGGCACGACCACGTCCACACCCAGCTGTTCATTTTCAGGATATTTGGCTCCGGCGTCCAATACAAAAATATGCTCATTGACTTCAGCGATGTAGAGATTTTTTCCATTCTCACGTACACCACCGAGCGCCATGATTTTTATGCTACTCATCTTTTCTCCTTTGGGGCAATCATACCTGCCCAGTTTATTTTTTCATACCAACGGTCCTTGCCTCCTCACAGTTCAGACGCAAGTCGAATTACAGTCTGCTACACATGTAGCTGTCATTTCTATTATACAATTTTTCAGGAAAATTTACAAAAAACTCTGCCGATTGTTGACAGTGCTTTATTATCCGCTAAATTCTCAAAGTAAGTTCTAGTCTGTCTTAAAAACTGGAAATTAGACTGAGACAAGGAAATAAGGTAGAACTT
>NZ_JBIMJM010000026.1:0-31638 GCF_043674115.1 Streptococcus sp. A34
ACCTCTTGAAGTTTATCAATAACCTCATTCAAGCTTCTAAATATCTTATTCTTGAAACCACGTTTGCGGATTTCGGCTCAGACTTGCTCATAGGGTTCAACTCTGGTGTGTAAGGTGGAATAAAGGTAAATTCTATATTTTCAGGGATATTCAATGTCTGAGATTTATGCCAGACGGCATTGTCCATGACTAGAATAATGTAGTCATCTGATAAGCTTCTGACAATTGGTGTAGAAATTCATTCATCCAATTACTATTACAACCACATGCTATATGGACAAAGCCCACTGATTTTGTGCTAGCTGTTAGGTTCTAGTTTTCTGAGTAAAGAATGAGAGCCTGAATTTTTCTGTGATGTGGAGCATTTGTCTTGTCTCTGAGGGCTTATTTTAATTTGTGAACTTGAGTGGGGGTGAGTTTGTTTGTCATAATACCATTAAGCCACTATTTTTGATTTTGTTAAGTATAAGAAATAATTGTCCGAAGACAAAGAAAAAGTTCGAGCTTGTACATCTCGAACTAGGTTCTTTTGAAAATTGACGGCAGTAAAAGTAGTAGTAACCAGACCAGGGAGGCTAGGAGCAGTAGCAGGTCAACATGCCCCGTAGCATAGCCCACTGCCAGGGTTAAAAGGATTCCCAATGCAGCGATAAGACGAAGAATACTGTTGTGTCTGTATAGAACCTGCCCCACTGTGGACTTGGTCTCCACTAAATGGAGAGTAAAGATAGGAATAGACAGGATGAACAATATTATCATGGGTTTGGGCTGATTGGTCAGAAAGCCATCAATGAGCAGACCAGTAATGGTCAGGTAGCCTATGGCGAAGAGAAGGAGGGGTGTTTTCGATTTCATGTGTTTACTCCTTTTTGGTAATAAGGTAGACGAGGTAGAGTCCCATTGCCAATGGGAACAGGAGTCCGATTGGCTTGACCTTTCCTAGCCAAACCCCAATACCAAATACCAGAAGCAAGACTAGCAGAGCGACGACGATTTGGAGGAGGTAGTAGGCAATATCTTCTTGACTAGGTGACACACGCAGGCTAATGGTGATAGGGACGGTGAGGAGGCTAGGAGAGGCAAAGGGCTCTGGGGCCCAATAGGAGACCAGGCAAATGCTGGCAACGAAGATATAAATGATGCAGTATAGAATGGACTGTCGTTTAGTTGATAGGTGATTCTTCATTTTTTCCTCCTCTCCATTTTCCGTTGGTTTTCTTGGTCCTCCAGTCGTTTGACATAGTTGGTGGCAGAAATGACAATGCTTGCAAATAGTCCCATAAAACCAGCGTAGAAGAGGTTTTTAGGTTGGAAGAGAGTTTCGAGGACAGGACCATTGCTGTCAAACAAGTCTGAGACACTAGAAAAAATTAAGCTGAATAGGCTGACACCAATTCCCCAACGCAAGGGGTGGCGATAGGGTCGGGCTTGCTCCTCTGGACTGATTTCTTCAGGGTCGAATTGACCAAAATCACGGTTGAGCATCTGGACGCTGAGCACAGCGATGAGAATAAAGAGAATGGCACCGAGCAGGATAGGATACCAGGTTGCAACCTCGGTTGTATAGCGAACAGCTAGCATAAAAGCGACAGCATTGCTTATCAAAAGAAACCAGCTTAGATAGATAAAAGTAAGACCGCCAATTTCATCAGCCTGTTCCCGCCGGCATTCATCCAAGGGACCTCGCACACCGTAGAAATGTTTGATGAGCTTGGTCATCCAGGGTTTTTCTTTTATGGAAATAGCAGAGCTACTAGTCAGATTTTGAGCCTGTTTCTGGCGATAAACTAACTGAATGTGAGTCACAATCCCCACGAAGATACCGCCTAAACAAGCTGCGAAGAAAAAGCGAGGAGTAGTCAGATTGGTTATGAAGTCCATGTCTTTGTCCATCCAGGCCCCGAAAAAGGCATTCCAGAGATACATGGCCAGAGTGAAATATACAGCGAATTTCACACTAGCCCACTTGAGGCCACGTACCTCTTTCTCCGACAAATCCTCCCTATCTAGTGCAGTCAGCTGGCTGCGATAGCTTTGGAGAGCCAGATAGCTCTGAAGTCCTAGCAAGATGATTTCTAAAAAGACTGGGTAGCCGTAGCCAACCTGCTCCGGAAATCGTTCGGACAAGGAGAGAGCCAGAAGAAGAGTAAACAGGAGTCCGATGAAGAGGAAGATGAAGGCCATATTGCCCAATCTCATGACCTCTTTGCGGCGAAATTCATCCAGCGGACCTGCGATGCCGTAAAATTGTTTGATGAGCTTGTTTTGAAAGGTTTCCTTGTTCATAGCCTGTCTCCTTAGTTGAGATTGTACCGTTTGATGAGGTAGGGTGTGATGTGATGAGTCGCTAGGAAGTAGACCAATCCCATAATGGCAACCTGAAGCCAACTGGTTGGTTTACTTGCTTGAGCAAGGAAATGGTCCAAGCTATAATCAGCGATATTCCAAATGGCCATCAGAAGAAGGAAGAGAATGGTTGAGAGGTTAGAGCATACGAGTGTTCTTTTGTTTTTCATAGTGTTCTCCTTTCTTTAATCAATCCAAAAAAGGCTGTTGAGGTCAGTCTGTAGTATCTTGGCTAGGTTGATGCAGAGGTCCAGCGAGGGGTTGTATTTGTCATTTTCAATCATGTTAATGGTTTGACGTGAGACTCCGATAGCCTTGGCTAATTCCAGCTGGGACAGGCCGAGTTCCGTTCGGAAGGATTTGACACGATTCATATGACCTCCTATCTTATGTCACATATATGCGACATCTCTGTATAAAATTTTTTGAGGACGTCTCCTCTATTTTTGTCAAATATATCTGACATGTTTCCTAATGTGATTATAAGAAAATATTAAAGATATGTCAACTATAATTGACATATTTTTTGTAAAAAGTTTGCAACATGGTTTAAGCTGATTTTATGGTACAATAGATAAGATATGACCAAGGAATTTAATCACACGACGGTTCTCTTGCATGAGACCATCGACATGCTAGACATCAAACCAAATGGAATTTATGTGGATGCGACACTGGGTGGGGCAGGGCATAGCGAGTACCTGCTAAGCCAGCTGACAGAAGGTGGGCATCTTTATGCCTTTGACCAGGATCAGACGGCCATTGACCATGCCCACATCCGCCTGGCTCCCTATATTGAAAAGGGACAGGTTACCTTTATCAAGGATAATTTCCGCAATCTAAGGGCGCGTTTGGCTGAGCTGGGTGTGACGGAGATTGATGGGATTTGCTATGATTTGGGTGTTTCCAGTCCCCAGTTGGATGAGCGAGAGCGTGGCTTTTCCTATAAACAAGATGCGCCGCTGGACATGCGGATGAATCGAGAAGGGCATTTGACGGCCTATGATGTGGTCAATAGCTATGACTACCATGACCTGGTGCGGATTTTCTTTAAATATGGTGAGGATAAATTTTCCAAGCAAATTGCGCGCAAGATTGAGCAGGCGCGTGCGGTCAAGCCGATTGAAACAACGACTGAGTTAGCAGAGCTGATCAAATCTGCCAAGCCAGCCAAAGAACTCAAGAAAAAAGGCCATCCTGCCAAGCAGATTTTCCAGGCCATTCGGATTGAGGTCAATGATGAGCTGGGGGCAGCGGATGAGTCCATTCAGCAGGCCATCGATTTGCTGGCGGTGGGAGGACGGATTTCGGTCATTACCTTCCATTCTCTGGAGGATCGCCTAACCAAGCAATTGTTCAAAGAGGCTTCGACAATTGATGTTCCCAAAGGCTTACCCTTTATCCCAGATGATTTGAAGGCACCACTTGAATTGGTCATAAGAAAGCCAATCTTGCCAAGTCAAGAAGAATTAGACAGTAACAACCGTGCGCATTCAGCCAAATTGCGCGTAGCAAAGAGAGTGCATAAGTAGGAGTAAGCTATGTTGCAAGAAAAACGTAGAGAAACGACCATGCGTCTGATTAGTGAAAAAATCAAAACCTTTAACCGCGTTGAAAAGGCTTTTTATGCTAGCCTGGTATTTACAGCGCTGTTCTTGGCTATTGGGGTTATTTTCATCCAGACCAAGCTCTTGCAGGTGCAGGGCGAAATGGCACGGGTCAATCAGCAAATCAACTCCAAGCAGGTCGAAATTGACGATACTAAGCAGGCTATCCAGGAATTGACGCGCTCGGGTCGATTGATGGAAATTGCTGAAAAAGAAGGATTGACCTTAAACAATAATAATGTAGGGGTTGCCGAATAATGCAGACGAGACGAAAGAAATTACTACGGTACATATTGAAACAACGCTACCGGCCTTCGCAGAACCGGCGTAGGGTCGGTCAGAACCTGATTTTACTCAGTATTTTTACCTTTTTGGTTTTCCTTATCAACTTTGCTATCATTATTGGGACCGACTCCAAGTTCGGAGTGGATTTGTCCGTGGCCGCTAGTCGTGTGCACCAGCAAGAGGTAACAGTTCAAGCAAGGCGTGGGACCATCTATGATCGACTGGGCTTCCCAATCGCAGAAGATTCGACTACCTATACGGTCTATGCAGTCGTTGATAAGAATTATGTATCAGCTTCCAATGAGATTTTATATGTAGAGTCGAGCCAATTCTCCAAGGTGGCTTCTATTTTTAAAAATCTTCTAGATATTGATGAGGAGTATGCTCTCAAGCAATTGAAGCAGCCAGAATTGAGCCACATTTACTTTGGTGCTAAGGGGAAAAATATTTCCTACAATACCATGATGACCATTAGTCAGGAAATGGAAGCGGCCGGCATCAAGGGCATTAAGTTTAACATGAGCCCTGGTCGAATGTATCCAAATGGAAATTTTGCTTCAATTTTCGTGGGGTTGGCTAACCCGGTTGAAAACAAGGATGGTAGTCATAGTTTACAGGGTGTGAGCGGTATGGAATACTACCTTAATGATATTTTGGCAGGTCAAGATGGTAAAGTACTTTATGAGAAAGATAGCCAGGGGCGGATTTTACCAGGTACTGAAAATGTAGAACAAGAAACTGTAAATGGTCAAGATGTTTATACGACTCTATCTGCTGATTTGCAACGTTCGCTAGAAACCAACATGGATATTTTCTTTGATAAGACAAAGGGGAAATACGCCAGTGCGACCTTGGTATCAGCCAAAACTGGGGAAATTTTAGCAACAACTCAACGACCAAGCTATGATGCGGATACAAAAGAAGGGTTAGCTGATAAAGATTTGCTCCAGTACTCCCTTCTGTATCAGGCCACTATGGAGCCAGGTTCGACCATTAAGGTCATGACCTTGGCATCAGCAATCGATAGCAATGTCTTTGATCCTAATCAGATGCTTGTCAATAATGGCTATACCATTGCGGATGCAACGGTTAACGACTGGACGGTCAATGGGGGAGAGTCTGCTGTTTCCCTCAATATGGCCCAGGCATTTGCCCTATCCAGTAACGTCGGGACGATCATGTTGGAACAAAAAATGGGCAATGAGAAATGGTTGGATTACCTAGCCAAGTTCCGTTTTGGCTATCCGACACGTTTTGGAATGGGGTCTGAAAGTGCAGGCCTCCTGCCGGGCGACAACATCGTAACCATTACCATGTCTTCATTCGGTCAGGGTATTTCAGCGACTCAGGTCCAGATGTTGCGGGCCTTCTCGGCTATTGGTAATGACGGAACCATGTTGCAACCCAAGTTCATCTCAGGCTTGTATGATCCAAATTCCGATTCGGTGCGTATTGCCAAACCTGAAGTGGTTGGCCATCCTGTATCTGAAAAAGCAGCTTCAGATACACGGGATTACATGATCACAGTTGGGACTGATCCAGTTTTTGGTACGCTCTATAACAAGTGGACTATGTCTCCTGTTATTCAGGTTAATGGTTATGATGTGGCAGTAAAATCAGGTACTGCCCAGATTGCCAAGGAAGATGGAACGGGTTACATTGATGGTCGATACCTTCAGTCAGTCGTAGCCATGGTTCCAGCTGAGGATCCAGAATTTATTATGTATGCAACCGTGAGAGAGCCAGAATCCTATACTGGAATGGAGTGGGAGGATATATTTAATCCAATACTGAAAGAGGCTATGTTATTGAAAGATAATTTAAACTTGGATAATGTTGCTCCTTCATTGCAGTTTGTGGAAAATGAAACAGAATTTAAGTTACCAGATGTTATTGGTCAAGGCCCAGGCACAACTGCTGAGGAATTGCGTCGTTATTTAATTCAGCCAGTTATTGTAGGGAATGGTTCCGAAATAAAGAAAGTATCTGTAGATGTCGGAACAAATCTTTCTTCAAACCAGCAAATTCTCTTGCTGACAGATTCAGTAGAAGATATGCCTGATTTATATGGTTTGACAAAAGAAAATATGGATATTCTTGCAGAATGGCTAGGTCTTGAAGTCACTTATGAAGGAGCAGGTTCGATGGTTGTTGAACAGAGTATTGAGTTTGGTACAAAAATCAGTAAACACAAAAAAATAACGATTACACTAGGAGAGTAAAATTAAAATGCAATTTACACTATTATCGGGATTGGTTGCTTTTTTAGCAACGGTGATTCTGATACCACGCTTTATTACTTTTTATCAAGCCAAACGCATCGAAGGGCAACAGATGCACGAGGATGTGAAACAACATCAATTTAAGGCGGGAACCCCAACCATGGGAGGGACGGTTTTTCTAGTTGTTGCTATCTTGGTTACATTTATTTTTGCTGCTAGCCTTAACATGTTAACTGGCGGTGTTTTAGCTATTCTCTTCATCCTTGCACTCTATGGATTGGTCGGTTTTTTGGATGATTTCTTGAAAATATTCAAAAAAATCAATGAAGGTCTTAACCCTAAACAAAAATTAGCATTACAGATTTTAGGTGGACTTGTTTTCTACTTTGTCCATGTAAGAGCTGCTGGTGGTGGTGAACTCAATGTATTTGGTCAAATCATCAATCTCGGTATGCTTTATTTACCCTTTGTTCTTTTCTGGTTGGTTGGTTTCTCAAATGCAGTCAACCTGACAGATGGTATTGATGGCTTGGCCTCCATTTCGGTTGTTATTAGTTTGCTTGCCTATTCTGTCATTGCCTACAAGGAACAGAAGTTTGACATTCTTTTGGTCTGTGTAACCATGATTGGTGGCTTGCTTGGATTTTTCGTCTACAATCGCAAACCCGCAAAAATCTTTATGGGGGATGTCGGTTCGCTAGCACTGGGTGGCATGCTAGCTACGATTTCAATCGCTCTGCGTGTGGAATGGACCCTGCTCCTCATCGGCTTTGTTTATGTCCTTGAAACGTCATCCGTTATGCTACAGGTGTCCTATTTCAAATACAGCAAGAAAAAGTTTGGAGAAGGTCGTCGGATTTTCCGCATGACTCCTTTCCACCATCACTTGGAACTAGGCGGTTTATCTGGCAAATCCGAAAAATGGAGCGAATGGAAGGTAGACTTCTTCCTTTGGGGTCTTGGCCTTGGAATGAGTCTATTGACACTTGCGATTTTATATCTGTAAATAACAAATACTCTCAGTCTTGGACGTGTAGCTTCTAGGACAGAGAGTTTTTTCTTTGAAGACGATCTGTATAGATAAATTTTAAGTCTTCATAAATTTTATATATTGGTCAAGCCAGTTGATTCTTGGTAAACTAGTACTACTTTTGTAAAATGGAGGAAAATGACATGAAAAAGAAATGGCTTACTGGCCTCTTATCAACTGTAGCAGTTTTGACCTTGGCGGCTTGCGCCAATGGCGGAGCGTCCAATACAGGTTCTAGCTCAAAAGCTGCATCATCAGCAGATACGGAAACCTTTACCTATGCTATCGACGGCGACCCAAGTTCGACCAACCCGCTTAACACCAGCGACCGTTGGGGCTTGACCTTGACCAATTTTATCTACTCGCCATTGATTCGTATCGAGGCAGACGGTAGCTATGTCAATGAATTGGCAGAATCTTACGAGATTGCAGAAGACGGCCTTAGCATCACGGTTAAACTCCGCCAGGATGTTAAATGGTCAGACGGCGAAGCCTTTAACGCAGATGATGTTGTCTTTACTTACAATGAAAAAGTGAAGAAAGAAAATGGTGGTTCAGACGGCCTTTATATCAACGACCAACCTGTGACGGTTGAGAAGGTAGATGACTATACGGTCAAATTCGTCCTTCCAGCAGTATCTGCACCTGCCTTGGACAATATCGTAGCAGAGACCTACATTATCCCAGAGCACATCTTTAAAGATGAGGCAGACCTATCTGTTAACCAATTGAAGGCAACCCCTGTCGGTACAGGACCTTACAAATTTGTAGAGTACAAGAATGGTGAGTATATCAAGTTGGAAGCCAACGAGAACTACTACAAGGGTGAGGCAGAAATCGACAATCTGGTCCTTCGTATTATCGAAAGCCCAGATACGACTAAGGTTGCTCTTCAAACAGGTGAAGTAGATGCAGCCTTTGTTCTTCCAGCGGTTATCAAGGACTTGGACAAAGATACACTTGAAACCTATGCTTATAGTGAAAACCGTGTTGGCTACCTGGGTCTCAATACGACGACTGAAGAGTTGAAGGATGTCAAGGTCCGCAAGGCTATTCTCTTTGCACTAAACAAGGATGAATTCAACCAGGCAGCTTACTTGGATAAGGAATACTATGAGACACCTTATTCTTTCCTTCCAGTTGCCAACCCATACAAGACAGATGATGTTGAAAAATATGAGCAAAATGTTGAGAAGGCCAAAGAGCTCTTGGCTGAAGCAGGTGTCAGCAATCTGACCCTCAACCTGGGTTACAACTCATCTGACGCAGCACAAACCCTACAAGCAACCTTGATCCAACAGCAATTGGCTGCTATCGGTGTAACGGTTGAATTGGCTGGTGGCGATTCATCTGCCCTCTTCACAGAATTGCGCAAGGAAGGCTCAACAGCCTACAATCTCTTCCTGGGTGGCTACATCATGGGGAATGACCCAGATCAATATGCTCGTCTCTTCAAGTCAGGTGGAGCGTCTAACTACTTCAAATTGACTTCACCAGAAATTGACGGCTACTTTGCAGAAGGCGCGGTTGAGCTGGATAAGGCTAAGCGTGAAGAAATCTATGACAATTTGCAGAAAGAATTGGCTGACCAAGCGGCTATCTACCCAATTGTGGACAACAAGAAAATCTTGGCTGTTAACAAGCGTGTGAAAAATGTCGAAGAGGCTGGTTTGGTTCCAATCTTTACCTTTGAAGATCCGTCTAAATTGACGATTGAATAAGGGAGTCTTTTGTTCAACAAGACGAATGGGCCTGACTAATCTTAGTCAGCCCATTCAAACAATAGTGGGAAGTTAGGTCCGAACTTTATAAGAACCTATATTCACAAGTAAGGTACATTTAGATAGGAAATAGTTTTTTGCACATCAAGGCCGTTTTTCTAGAAATACTGTCAGTATTTCTAGAAAAACGAACGCTGAGTGGCAGAAAAATAGCCTTAGCTAAAGGTGCCGAGCTGTGAATACAGGTTCTAGGGTTTTGGCCGGCTCCCTTTTCGTGTTTTTGGAGGAACTATGTTTCGTTATATTGTAAAGAGGATTTTGCAGGCCATTCCTCTTTTATTACTCATTTCCTTTATCGTCTTTTCTCTGATTCAATTGGCCCCCTTTGATGTGATTGATTCCATGACAACGCCCAATATGGATCAGGAGCAAATTGACCTGCTCAAGGAACGGTATGGGCTCAACCAACCTTTCTTGGTTCAGTACGGCATCTGGCTAAAGGGCCTCTTGACAGGGGACCTTGGTTTTTCTCTGATGACCCAGCATTCGATTGGGGCGGATTTGGCGGAGAAAATTCCTAATACCATTTCGCTGGTCTTGCCTTCTTACTTGACTGCCCTGGTCATGGCAGTGGCCTTGGGTTTGATTTCAGCCTCCCAGCGAGGGAAGTGGGTTGATAAGGTTATCGATGCCTTTGCCTCTATCGGGATTGCCATGCCGACCTTCTGGTTTGCCATGATTTTGATTTATCTCTTTGGTTATAAGTGGCGCCTCTTTCCTTTTATCGGTATGTATACCCTGGGTAAGGAAGGGGATTTTCTGGATTTTCTCTCCCATTTCGCCCTGCCCTATCTGACCTTGACCATGGCTTTCCTGCCAGAATTAATTCGTTTCATCCGGGCATCAGCCATTGTGGAGGTGGACAAGGACTATGTGACCGTACAAGAGGCTTTTAAGGCTAAAAAATCAGAAATCTTCGGCAAGCATGTTGCACGAAATGTCTTGATTCCTGTAGCCACCCAGGTGGGGATGGCCCTGCCTATGTTGGTGACGGGAGCTATCATTACAGAAACCATTTTTGCCTGGCCAGGAGTGGGACCTTATCTGACAGCAGCAACCAAGGCCCTGGACTATCCGGTGATTATGGCGGTTATGCTACTGTCTGCCAGCCTTGTCATCCTGGGCAATCTCCTGTCGGATGTCTTGTATGCCCTAGTGGATCCCCGTGTCTGGAAAGGAGGAGAAAACTAATGTTGATACTCAAACAATTGAAGGCAATACTCAAAGAATCTCCCCTCTATCTCTTTTCAGTCATCTTTATCCTCTTTTTGGTAGTCCTGTCTCTCTTGGCCCCCCTTATCCCTATCGATCCCAATCTGACGGATGTGACGCAGATGAACCAGGGACCGAGTGCGGAGCATTGGTTTGGAACGGACCAGGTCGGGCGTGACTACTTTATCCGCGTTATCTACGGTGGACGGATTTCCCTTTTAGTCGGTCTCATGGCCATGGTCGCCTCGGTGACAATCGGCAGCCTGGTCGGGATTACGGCTGGTTATCTTGGCGGAAAATGGGACAATGTCATCATGCGGATTGTTGAGGTTCTGTCTTCTATTCCCTGGCTGGTTTTGGTCATCGTGCTCAGCGTCTTCTTGAAACCTGGCTTGTCAACCATTATCATTGTTATTGGTGGCTTTTCTTGGATGAGCATTGCCCGAATTTTACGGGCCGAGACCATGAAAGCCAAGGTGGCAGACTATGTTGGCTATGCAGCCTTTATCGGTGTTAAAAAGCGGAAAATCATCTGGCGCCATATTTTACCAGCAATCCTCCCAACCTTGATAGTAACGGCATCGACCAGCATTTCGTCGGCCATTATGACGGAGTCTGCCCTCAGTTTCTTGGGAATGGGGATTCAGCAACCGCTGGCTTCTTGGGGAAGTCTCCTGCAAAATGCCCAGTCAACCTTGCAGAGTGCTCCACATATGGCAATCCTGCCTGGACTTTTTATCCTTCTGACTATTTATTCCTTTAACAATATCGGTGACTTGATTCGTGATTGCCTAGAAAGAGAGGTCTACTAATGACAGAGAATTTGATTAGCTTAAACAATCTGACCATTACCAATCAGAGACGGACCTCTCAAACGGTCTTGGTTGAAGGCATTGACCTCAGCATTCCCAAGGGAAAAATCGTCGGTATCGTTGGCGAGTCGGGTTCTGGAAAGAGCTTGACCATGAAGTCTCTGATGGGGATTTTGCCCAGAGGTTTGGAGGCAAGTTATAGCAGCTTTGAGATGAACGGACAGGCTGTTGACAATCCAAAAGCTCTGCCCTTGTCCATGATTTTCCAGGATCCTATGACCTCTCTTAATCCCTTGCGGACCATTGGTTTTCATCTGAGGGAAGTGGTGCGTCGTTTCCAGCCAGGTTTGAGCAAGGACCAGGTGGAGACAGAAATATTATCGATTCTAGAAAAGGTTGGTATTGCAGATTCAGCTTTACGTCTCAAGCAATTTCCCTTTGAGTTTTCAGGTGGTATGCGGCAGCGGATTGTCATTGCTATGGCTTTATTAGCCAAACCCCAGCTCTTGATTGCGGATGAGCCGACAACGGCTTTGGACGTGACCATTCAGGCTCAGATTTTAGCCCTCCTCAATGAGTTGCAGGAGTCCTTTGGCTTGACCATTGCCATTGTCAGTCATGATTTCAGTGTGATTGCTGGCATTTGTGACCTGGTCTATGTTATGCGTCAGGGCAAGGTGGTAGAGAAGGCTAATGTGGAGACCATTTTCGCTGAACCGCAGCATGCTTATACCCAGGCCCTGCTCAAGGCAGCCCGTTTGGAAACCTTTGACGGCAGCTTGCCAGTAGATAGTCCGACCAGTCAGTTGGTTGAGGTCGGTCCGGACCATTGGGTAAGAAAGGAGCAAGCAGATGCCTAAAGATATTATGGTAGAAGTTGCTGGTGTCAGCAAGACCTATCGGAAAAAATCCTGGTTGGGTCAAGAACAGGTGGTTCAGGCCCTGAAAGATATTGACCTGTCCATTTTCAAGGGGGAAACCCTGGGCTTGGTAGGTGAGTCAGGTAGTGGGAAATCAACCCTGTCCAAGATTATTTTGGGACTGGAAACAGCCAGCCAAGGGGACATTCGTTTTCCAAGCCTATCGTATCAGGAGCTGAAAAAACAGGCCTTGCAGGTCATTTACCAAGATCCCTATTCGTCTCTCAATCCCTACCTATCAGCCTTGGAATTGGTCAAGGAACCCCTCTACGCCCTGCCCAAGGAAGAGGCGGAAAGCAAGGCCTTGGCTATTCTGGAGCGGGTGGGAATCAGTGGGGATGCGGTCCACAAGCGTCCCAAATCCTTTTCAGGTGGTCAACGTCAGCGGATTGGGATTGCACGGGCGGTCGTCTCGCAGCCTCAGTTTGTGGTCTGTGATGAGCCGACATCAGCCTTGGATGTTTCCATACAGGCGACCATTTTGGATTTGCTACGGGGCTTGCAGGATGAATTTGGTTTGACCTATCTCTTCATCTCACACGATTTGACCTTGGTGCGGCACTTTGCAGATCGGATTGCTGTCATGTATAAGGGTAGTCTGGTTGAACTGGGTTCTGCGTCAGCTATTTTCCAAAATCCCCAGCACGCCTATACCCGCTATCTGCTAAAGTCCAATCTGAGTTTGGATCCAGCTCAGGCCCGGCAGGAATTGGCTGATTTGGCAAAGAATAAGCAGAGCCACGACTTTGTCACTCAAGGTCAGTGGTTAGAGGTGGAGGAGGGACATTTTGTCCTTTCAAGCCCTGATAAATAAAATTTATAACGAGATTGAAAATCTATATTAGACGATGTTTCTTGCTCGTGATAGAATAATAAAAAATTGATAGAGAGGATTTCCTATGAAGAAGGTTGTGATTGGTATTTCGGGTAATGAGCAAGAATTTCCAAGCAAATCGGGCCGTCATTATGTGACGGTGGCGCGTGAATTATCAGACGGTGTGCGCCAGGCTGGTGGCTTGCCAATCGTGATTCCTATGGGAAATCCGGATTCGGCCAAGGATTACATTGACATGGTGGACAAGTTGATTTTATCTGGTGGTCAGCATGTAGACCCTAGCCTGTATGGCCAGGAAAAAGAGATTGACAGTGACGATTATTTGTTGGCGCGTGATGAGTTTGAATTGGCCTTGATTAAGGAGGCACTTCGTCAGGGCAAACCGATTTTTGCAGTCTGCCGTGGGATGCAGTTGCTCAATGTGGCCCTGGGTGGTAGTCTGGAGCAGTCCTTGGAGGACCATTGGCAGAATGATTGGGCAGGAACCTCTCACCAGCTAGAAGTCGAGGGCCACAGCCGTGTCAGCCACCTCTTTGCCCAAGGTAGTCAAATCAATTCCTTCCACCACCAGCGGATCAAGGAATTGGCACCTGGTTTAGTAGCAACAGGACGTGATCCACGAGATGGGACCATTGAGGCTTATGAAAGCAAGGGCAAGCAGGCCCTATTTGGCCTTCAGTGGCACCCAGAGTTCTTGTTTGAGGATTGCCGTCAACACAGAGAACTTTTCCAATACATTGTTGATCGATTTTAAGTTAACCAGCTGCTCGTAAGAGTGGTTGGTTTTTGCATGTTTTCAAAAGCTATAGTGAAACTGGGTTTTGATATAGTTAAAACTTATAACTATCTATAAAAAATACCAATTGGTCAGATTTCATTTTCTGTGTTAAGATAAATACAGTTCAAAAATTAAGGAGATTACTTTCTATGAAACTTAAAAAATTATTTACCTTTGCAGCAACAGCTGCCCTATCCATTGCGACACTTGCAGCATGTGCTCCAGCATCTGAATCAGGTTCAACTTCTTCAGATGCAGCGGAAACAACCTTGAAGGTTGGTATCATGACGCGCAACACTTACACGACTGATGTTTGGAACAAGGTTACGGAAAATGCTGCCAAAGAAGGTGTGAAGTTGGAGTTCACAGAATTCACAGACTATTCACAACCAAACAAGGCCTTGGCTGAGGGCGATGTGGATGTCAATGCCTTCCAACACATTTTCTTCTTGGATAACTGGAACACAGAAAATGGTGAAAACTTGCAGGTTGCGGGCTACACTCTTTACAGCCCAATTCGTTTCTACTCAGGTATCGCAGACGGTAAAGACAAGTATGCAGATGTCGAAGACCTTCCAGAAGGGGCTGAAATCGCAATTCCTAACGACCCAACAAACGGTAGCCGTGCCCTCTTCTTGCTTGAGTCACTTGGCTTGATCAAATTGGAAGTGAAAGACGGTGACTTGGCATCACTTGCTGATATTACTGAAAATCCAAAAAATATCAAAATCACTGAATTGGATGCTAGCCAAACAGCTCGTTCATTGGAATCAGTTGACGGGGCAGTTATCAACAATAACTACGCTCAAGAAGCAGGTATTGATACAGACACTGCCTTGTATATCGAGGAAAAAGGTCCAAATACAAAAGTTTGGTACAATGTTATCGCTGCTCAAGACAAGTGGGAAGAGTCAGATAAGGCTGACGCGATCAAAGCCCTTGTCAAAGCATACAACACTGATGAAGTTGGTAAGTTGATTGAGGACGGCTCTAAGAAAACAGATTTCCCAATCTGGAACGAAGTAGAATAAAAAGAATTAAACAACAGGATAGAGGCTGGGAGACCCCCAGCTTCTCTTCCTATTTTTTGAGGAGGTAGAAAAAATGGGACAGACAAATGAGCAGGCACAAATCGCAGCCTTCCAGGAAGACAAGATTGTCCAGGAGGGGATTGGGCATCTGAGAAAACTGATTAGTATGAAATCTATCTTTGCCCAGCAGATTGGTCTTTTGGAGGTTGCTACTTACCTCAAGAATTTGTTTGAAAGTGCAGGGGCAGAGGTTATCTTGGACCAGTCTCATACGGCTCCTTTTGTCATGGCTCGTTTTGCAGCGACGGTGCCCAATGCCAAGACCCTGATTTTCTACAACCACTATGACACAGTGCCGGCTGATAGTGACCAGATTTGGCTCAAGGGGCAACCCTTTGAACTGACAATGGACGAGACCCACATGTATGGCCGCGGGGTGGATGACGACAAGGGGCATATCACGGCTCGCCTATCCGCCCTTCAGAGCTATCAGGCTAAGCACGACGGTCAACTACCGGTCAATGTTATTTTCATCATGGAAGGTGCTGAAGAGTCGGCATCGGTTGATTTGGATAAGTATTTGGTCAAGTACAAGGACCAGTTATCAGGTGCAGACCTGCTCATCTGGGAACAAGGTCACCGAAATGCCCTCAATCAGCTAGAAATCGCTGGCGGAAACAAGGGAATCGTGACTTTCGATGTCTCTGTCCAATCGGCAGAGCTGGACATTCATTCGTCCTATGGCGGAGTGATTGACTCCGCTAGCTGGTATCTCTTGTCCGGCCTCCAGTCCCTCCGAAGTCCAGATGGTCGTGTCCTGGTAGATGGTCTCTATGACCAGGTTCAGGAGCCGAATGAGCAAGAGTTAGCCTTGGTAGAGGAGTTCGCCCTAACCAGTCCTGAAAATCTTACGGAGATTTACAGCTTGACCCTGCCAACACTCTTGGAAGAGCGAAAAGCATTTTTGAAACGCCTTTATTTTGAGCCGTCGATTACCATTGAGGGTCTTTCTACAGGCTATCTGGGCCAGGGAGTCAAGACCATTATTCCAGCCCAGGCTTCTGCCAAGATGGAGATTCGTCTGGTACCGGATTTGGATCCTCAGGATGTGCTGGACAAGGTCCGTCAACAGCTGGTGAAGAATGGCTTTGACAGGGTTCAGGTCGATTTCACCCTAGGCATCAAGAGCTACCGTAGCGACATGACTGCGCCAGCCATTGCCAAAGTTATCGAGTTAGCTAAAAAGTTGACGGTTGACGGGGTTTCGGTGCTGCCAACCTCGCCGGGGACAGGCCCTATGCATACGGTCTTTCATGCCCTGCAGGTGCCAATTGCTGGATTTGGACTGGGCAATGCCAATAGCCGAGACCATGCGGGCGATGAAAATGTAAAAATTGCTGACTATTATAGTCATGTTCAACTAATTGAGGAGTTAATAGCAAGTTATGAGTAAGGAAATGATTAAGCTAGATAATATCGATGTGACCTTTCATCAGAAAAAGCGCACGATTGAGGCGGTTAAGGATGTGACCATCCATATTAACCAAGGTGATATTTATGGAATTGTCGGCTATTCTGGGGCGGGGAAATCAACCCTGGTCCGTGTTATCAACCTCTTGCAGGTGCCGACAGCAGGTAAAATCACTATTGATGAAGATGTGATTTTTGAAGGTGATAAGGTTACGTTGACACCAGCCCAACTGCGAATCAAACGCCGTGAAATTGGGATGATTTTCCAGCATTTCAATCTGATGGCCCAGATGACTGCTGCGGAAAATGTGGCTTTTGCCCTCAAGCATTCTGGCTTGACCAAGGAAGAAAAGGCAGCCAAGGTTGCCAAGCTCTTGGACCTGGTTGGTTTGGCGGACCGAGCAGAAAACTATCCGTCTCAACTTTCAGGTGGCCAAAAGCAGCGGGTCGCTATTGCGCGTGCCCTTGCCAATGATCCCAAAATCTTGATTTCTGACGAGTCAACCTCTGCCTTGGATCCCAAAACAACCAAGCAGATTCTGGCTCTCTTGCAAGAACTCAATGAGAAATTGGGCTTGACCATTGTCATGATTACCCATGAGATGCAGATTGTTAAAGACATTTGCAACCGGGTGGCGGTGATGCAGGATGGTCAGTTGATTGAGGAAGGGTCTGTTCTTGAGATTTTCTCACATCCTAAGCAGGAATTGACCCAGGACTTTATTAAAACAGCAACAGGAATCGATGAAGCACTGGTCAAAATTTACCAGCAGGGGATTGTGCAAAATCTGCCGGAAGACAGTCTTCTGGTCCAACTCAAGTATTCGGGTGCCAGCACGGATACGGCTATTGTCAATGATTTGTATAAGATGTACCAGGTGACATCCAATATTCTTTATGGAAATATTGAGATTTTGGACCACACGCCAGTGGGTGAGCTAGTCGTTATCTTATCAGGTGAGCCTGCCCAATTGCACCATGCCTTGGAGGCTGTGGCAGAGGCACAGGTAGAAGTGACTGTTTTGAAGGGAGCGTAAGATGAATCAGTGGATTGAAACAACATTTGAAAATGTGATAAAAATGGGCTGGGATACGCCTTACGGTTGGTTGCCAGCCATTCAGGCGACCATTTATATGACCTTCTGGTCCTTCATCTTTGGAGGCCTTTTGGGCTTGGTCGGAGGTCTTCTTTTGGTATTGACAGGCCCTCGTGGCATTTTGGAAAACAAGTATGCGTTCTGGATTTTGGACAAGGTGGCCTCTCTTTTTCGGGCGGTTCCCTTTATCATCCTTTTGGCTGTCCTCAACCCTGTAACCCGTGCGATTGTAGGAACAGGTATCGGTCTCAAAGCTGCCTTGGTCCCTCTGTCCCTGTCTGTATTTCCATTCTATGCCCGTCAGGTTCAGGTTGTCTTGTCAGAGTTGGACCGGGGTGTGATTGAGGCAGCCCAGTCAGTAGGAGCCACTATTCCTGATATTATCAAGGTTTACCTACGCGAAGGTCTGCCAGACTTGATTCGTGTAACAACCCTGACTCTGATTTCCCTGGTTGGTTACACCGCTATGGCAGGTGCCATTGGTTCCGGTGGCCTAGGTAACGTCGCTATTTCCTATGGTTATAACCGTTCGGATGATGATGTAACCTTGGTTGCGACACTCCTCATCTTGATCATGATCTTCTTCATCCAGTTTGTCGGAGATTTTGTGACCAAGAAAATCAACCATCGTTAATAGACAGAAAACAAAGATGTCGGCTAATGGTTGATATATCTTTGTTTTTTTCATATCATAAATAAAAAAGAGGTGAATAGTATGGAATTTGAAAAATTAGTGCGGGGTGAGCCGGGGCAATATGTGGCATCCAGCGGTGCCATTAAAGAATTGCCAGCAAGATTGGTAATCTTCCAGCAGCCGGTCATTGTGACAGGGCAGAAATCCTATGCGGCCTTTGTCAAACACGGTGGCAATCAACCCAATTGGCCGGTGCTCTTCTATGACCAGACAGCCAGTCATGAAGATATGAATCGCTTGGCAGAAAAGGCTAAAAGTCTAGGTGCAGATGTCTTGATTGGCGTAGGTGGCGGCAAGGTCATGGATACGACCAAGGGGATAGCCGACCGTCTGGGTATTGAGGCGGTTTTTGTACCGACCCTGGTTTCTACCTGTGCCTGCTCGACCCCGCTCTTGGTGGCCTATCATCCAGACCATACCTTCAAGTCTATTGATTACTGCCAACGGTCGGGTTTTATGACGGTGGTGGATTATGACCTGCTATTGGATTCGCCACGGGAGTTTTTCATTTCAGGCATTTCGGATACCCTGGCTAAATGGTATGAGCTGGAGGCGATTCACAGAGGGAAAAATCGTGCGGACCTGCCTGCCCTTGTTCAACTGGCGCTAGCGACAGCCAAGGTCTCGCTGGATATTTTACTTCAGGACACGGAGACAGCTGTTGCGGATTTTGACCAGAACAAACTTAGTCCAGCCTTTCAGCGGATTGTGGATACGACCTTTGCCATTGCGGCTAATGTCGGCTGTCAGACCAGCGACTATGTATCGGGGGCTCACGCTCTTCATAATGGATTGACCCTGCTCCATGAAACCCACAGCATTGCCCACGGACTCAAGGTTTCTTATGGGATTTTGGTGCAATTATGCCTGACGGGTGACAGGGATGAGGTCAGAAAACTCCTGCCTTTTTACCAAAAGAACGGCTATATCTATTCTTGGAAACAGCTGGGTGTGACGGAGGATAGGGCAGCTGCTATGCAAAAGGTGGCTGAGTTTGCGACCTCTAGCAAGGAAAGCTACATCAATATTGATCAGAATATTCAAACTCAGGATGTGGTTAAGGCCATGTTGACCTTGGAAAGTCTGGTGGAGGAAGTCTATGGCTAGAAAAATCGGTATCATAGGTCTGGGCCATGTCGGAGCCACCCTCCTGCATGATTTGGTGGCAGGCAATCTCTTTGACGACTATGTCCTGATTGACAAGAATGAAGAGAAACTTGCGGCAGATATTCTGGATATGGAGGACCGTGTGGCCAATACGGGGCAGTCTGCCACTTTCATTGCCAATGATTACAGTGCTCTATCGGACGCAGATATTATCGTGTCGAGCCTTGGGAAAATCAGTCTCCAGGCCAATGCGACCAATAGCCGCTTTGCGGAACTGCCTTTCACTAGTCAAGAGGTCAAGGAAGTCTCGAGCAAGTTGGTTGCTTCAGGTTTTTCTGGTATTTTGATTGTCATTACGAATCCCGTCGATGTCATCAGTCAGCTCTATCAGACCTATACTGGCTTTCCTCGCGAGCGGGTGATTGGCACGGGTACATTGCTGGATACGGCGCGGATGAAGCGTGCGGTGGGGCGGCGGTTTGGACTCTCTCCAATAGCCATCTCAGGCTACAATCTGGGTGAGCATGGCAATTCTCAATTCACTGCGTGGAGCCAGGTGGTGGTGGCGGGTCAGCCTATTCAGGCACTTTTGCCCAAGAAAGAGCTGGACCAGCTGGCAGAGGAGGCGCGCATGGGCGGACACACCGTCTTTTTCGGCAAGGGCTATACCAATTTTGCCATCGCAGCGGCAGCCAAACGCTTGGTTGAGGCGGTTTTGGGCAATAGCAGAGCAGTGCTACCGGTTTCTCATTACCAGCAAGAGTACGGGGTTTATCTAGGTTATCCAGCAGTCATCGGCAGAGAGGGCATTGTAGACAGGGTGCGACTAGACTTGACCCAGGAGGAATGTGACCTCCTAGCAGCATCTGCAATGCAAATCAGTAGTCGAGTAGAGATTGCCCAGACAGGAGACTGGGATAGCTTGAGTTTGTGATATGGTAGTAGACAAAGCCCAGTAAATCTGCTATACTATTCAACAAGAAAGAAGGTTGTTTCAGCATCTTTGTTTAGCGAGCTTGGGAGAGTGGGAGCCGAGCCGGGGTGGAAATAATTGGCGCTTTCAGTGAAAAAATTATATAAAATGAAGTAATAAATTAGGGTGGAACCGCGTTCTCAACGCCCCTATGTCGCAAGGCAGGGGGGAGAGAAGGTGGTTCTTTTTCGCACCTGTACATCTTTCGGTTTATCTTTTACTACGTCGACGAATGATGAAACTCCGTTTCTTCATTACCAACCTCAAACAATTGTTATTGTTTGAGCTCGCTTTGCCGTACTCCAGTACAGCCTGCAGCTCGTTGTCTAGTACTAAAAGCAAACTAAAAGATGGTATTTAAAGAAAGAGGATTTTATGTCAAAAATTTCACCTAGACATTGTCAGTAGCCTCCTTTCTCCGTCAGTCGGGCTGACAAACGGAAGTCGCTAGGGCGAACTTCCTAGCCTATGCACTAGTTCCGGTTCTTAAAAAAATGTCGTTTTAAGAACTGGAACGTCACCAAATCATCTAATAGAAAGAAGAACAATATGTCAAAAAAGCTTACTTTTCAAGAAATCATCCTGACCTTACAACAATTTTGGAATGAGCAGGGGTGCTTGCTCATGCAGGCTTATGATACGGAAAAGGGTGCGGGTACCATGAGCCCCTACACTTTCTTGCGTGCGATCGGTCCTGAGCCTTGGAATGCGGCTTATGTTGAGCCAAGTCGTCGTCCTGCGGACGGTCGTTACGGGGAAAATCCCAACCGTTTGTATCAGCACCACCAATTCCAAGTGGTTATGAAACCGTCGCCTTCTAATATCCAAGAACTCTACTTGGAATCTTTGGAGCGTTTGGGCATCAATCCTTTGGAGCATGATATTCGTTTTGTTGAGGATAACTGGGAAAACCCATCAACAGGATCAGCTGGTCTGGGCTGGGAAGTTTGGTTGGATGGTATGGAAATCACCCAGTTTACCTACTTCCAACAGGTCGGTGGCTTGGCGACAGGTCCTGTCACAGCCGAAGTAACTTATGGTTTGGAGCGTCTGGCTTCTTACATTCAAGAAGTTGACTCCGTTTACGACATCGAGTGGGCAGACGGTGTTAAATACGGTGAAATCTTTATCCAGCCAGAATATGAGCATTCAAAATACTCCTTTGAAGTATCCGACCAAGATATGCTCCTTGAAAACTTCACCAAGTTTGAGAAAGAAGCAGAGCGGGCTTTGGAAGAAGGCTTGGTTCACCCTGCCTTTGACTATGTGCTCAAATGTTCTCATACCTTTAACCTGCTGGATGCCCGTGGAGCTGTGTCTGTAACCGAGCGTGCAGGCTACATTGCCCGTATCCGTAACCTAGCTCGTGTCGTTGCTAAGACCTTTGTGGCTGAGCGTAAAAAATTAGGCTTCCCACTTTTAGACGAAGCAGCACGAGCAGAATTGTTGAAGGAGGACGCAGAATAATGACAAAGAATTTACTTGTTGAACTTGGCTTGGAAGAAATCCCTGCCTACATCGTAACCCCAGCCATGCACCAGTTGCGTGACCGCATGGCGACTTTTTTGACAGACAATCGCTTGGCTTTTGACAGCATTGATGTTTTTTCAACGCCACGCCGTTTGGCTGTTCGTGTGCGTGGTTTGGCAGACCAGCAGACTGATCTTACAGAAGATTTCAAGGGTCCTGCTAAGAAAATTGCCTTGGATGCAGATGGAAACTTCACCAAAGCTGCTGAAGGCTTTGTCCGTGGTAAAGGCTTGACGACAGCTGACATCGAATTCCGCGAGATCAAGGGTGAAGAGTATGTCTACGTGACCAAGCACGAAGCTGGTCAGCCAGCTAAGGCAGTCTTGGCGGGCATTCCAGAGGTCTTGAAGGCTATGACCTTCCCTGTCAGCATGAACTGGGCTTCCAACAAATTCGCCTACATCCGCCCTGTCCACACCTTGACCGTTCTCTTGGACGATGAATCATTGGATATGGATTTCTTGGACATTTCGTCCGCTCGCATCAGCCGTGGTCATCGTTTCCTTGGAAATGAAACTGAGATTGCAAATGCAGATTCTTACGAGGCTGACTTGCGTGCACAGTTTGTCATTACAGACCCCGCAGAGCGTCAAAATATGATCGTCGAGCAAATCAAGGCTATCGAGAACGAACACAATGTGACAGTTGAGATTGACCAAGAACTGCTCAATGAAGTTCTCAACTTGGTCGAGTACCCAACTGCCTTTATGGGTTCTTTTGACACCAAATACCTGGAAGTGCCAGAGGAAGTTTTGGTCACTTCTATGAAAAATCACCAACGTTACTTCGTGGTGCGTGATAAGGCTGGCAAACTCTTGCCAAACTTCATCTCTGTCCGTAACGGGAATGACCAGTACCTTGACAATGTCATCAAAGGGAATGAAAAAGTCTTGGTGGCACGTTTGGAAGACGGCGAGTTCTTCTGGCGTGAAGACCAAAAACTCAAGATTGCTGACTTGGTAGAACGCCTCAAAGTCGTGACCTTCCATGAGAAAATCGGCTCACTTTACGAGCACATGGAACGCACCAAAGTTATCGCAGAAAAACTGGCTGACTTGGCAGGCTTGTCTGCGGATGAAAAAGCAGATGTGGCACGTGCGGCGGACATCTACAAGTTTGACCTCTTGACAGGCATGGTCGGCGAGTTTGATGAATTGCAAGGGATTATGGGTGAGAAGTATGCCCTTCTTGCAGGGGAAAAACCTGCGGTGGCAGCAGCAATCCGTGAGCACTACTTGCCAAACTCAGCAGAAGGCGAATTGCCTGAGAGCAAGGTCGGTGCGGTCTTGGCACTGGCTGACAAATTTGATACCCTCCTATCTTTCTTCTCAGTAGGCTTGATTCCTTCTGGCTCAAACGACCCTTACGCTCTTCGTCGTGCAACACAGGGTATCGTGCGGATCTTGGAAGCGTTTGGTTGGGAAATTCCATTGGATCAGCTGATTGCGGAGCTCTACAGCTTGAATTTTGCTAGCTTGACTTATGACAACCAGCCAGCTGTTATGGACTTTATCCGTGCCCGTGTAGAGAAAATGATGGATAAGGCTATTCCGAAAGACATCCGTGAGGCTGTACTGGCCAGCTCAACCTTTGTCGTTAGACTGCAACTGGCAGCCAGCTCTGCTATTTTCCAAAAATCAAAAGAGGCTGACTACAAGGAAGCCGTGGAAAACTTGTCACGGGTCTTCAACTTGGCTGAAAAGGCGGAGGCGACTGCGATTGACAAGGCCCTCTTTGAAAATGAGCAGGAGAAAGCCCTTGCTGCAGCAGTGGCAGGCTTGGAATTGACGGAAGACATGGCAGGTAACTTGGACAAGCTCTTTGCTCTCAGCCCAGTCATCGCGGCCTTCTTCGACAATACCATGGTTATGGCAGATGACGCAGCAGTCAAAGCCAACCGCTTGGCTCTTTTGAAAGCCTTGGCGGATAAAGCAAGTGCTGTGGCGGTCTTCAATCTCTTGAATAGTAAGTAGGTAGTATGTCTCTTTTCAGAATTATAGAGTTGTATGTTATCATTCCTTTGCAAGCTTTGGCGATCATTGTTCTTATGTTTTTCTTTATTCGTTGGATGTGGCGAACATCTAAGATAGAAAAGGGCAATGCTAAACCTGCTATTCGCAAAAAGTCCAAACAGAAACTTTGTACTGCTGAAACGCAAGGGCGTTTTATGAGGCAACTACGTTTTAAGAAGAATTATGTCTATGTTTATGCTTATGATGTGGATGGAAAAACCTATGAAATTTATGATGTTATAATTTATAGGATAGGTGAAGTTATTAAGTTAGGTCCAATTCCGGTTAGTTATACAGGCAAAAGACAATTAGAGAATGTTGATGTGGTGAGAATTTCCTATAATCCTCTGATGCCACAGGAAGCGTATTTACCGGACAATCAAGGGAAGTGGACCGTGTTTTAAGAGATAAAAGGAGTTATTATGGAACAAGCAAAAATTGATCGTATCAATGAATTGGCCCGCAAGAAAAAGGCGGAGGGCTTGACAGAGGAGGAGTTGCAGGAACAAGCTGCTCTTCGTGAGGAGTACATCGAGGGCTACCGCCGTAGTGTGCGTGCCCATGTCGAAGGCATCAAGATTGTCGATGAAGACGGCAATGATGTGACGCCTGAAAAACTCCGTCAAGTCCAACGTGAAAAAGGCTTGCACGGACGTAGCTTGGACGACCCTAATTCCTAAGACAAAGAAAAGGCTTGAGTTTCGGCTCAAGTCTTTTGCTATATATAATTCAATTCCTTCGGCAGGGCGACGGTTTCTTGCCCCTCTTTATCGAATACCAATACTGTTGACGGGAAGAAGGGGTCGAATTTGTTTTGGAAATCAATGGTGAGAACCTCTTTATAGCCTTCCTGTGAAAAGGTAATGCTGAGTTTGCCCTTGCGATTTTTCAGGGAGAAGCGCAGAACCTTTTTCAAGGGCAGGACTCCTTTTAAATAATTGTCAATGATAAACCAAAAATGGTCGATCACTTCGCCAGGAAGGGAAGTGACAACGCCAAAGCTGGCATAGCGCCCTTTTGTCTCTTGAAATGCCATAGTGACCTCCTCTCAGGTAAGAAAAAAGCCTGAAAAACAGGATTTTCTTTATAAATGACTTTATCGATTTCGCAGTTCTAAATAGCGTTTGTACCAAATGTTGACATAGGCTGGTGAGAAGGGACCGCGCTGATTGTTGATCCAGTCTACCAGGATTTTGACATTTTCCTTCAAGATATAGTCAATATCCGTCGAATAATTCATCGATTTCCGGTGGCGCTCGTACTCATCTACATCCAGCAATCGCTTTTCTCCATCCGCAAAGACTTTTACGTCTAGGTCATAGTCGATGTACTTCAAAGCCTCATTGTCTAGGACATAGGGGCTGGCAAGGTTGCAGTAGTAAGAAACCCCGTTCTCTCGAATCATGGCGATGATATTGAACCAATATTTTTTATGGAAATAGACAATAGCAGGTTCTCTTGTCACCCAACGTCGACCATCATTTTCAGTGACTAATGTATGATTATTGACTCCAATGATGGCATTTTCTGTTGTTTTTAGTACCATGGTGTCACGCCAGGCGCGATGAATTTCACCATCATGTTTATAACTTTGAATTGTAATAAAGTCGCCTTCTTTTGGTAATTTCACCTTGTTACCAACTTTCTACTATTACAATTTATCTTGACTATTATATCATATTTTTGGCACTTGGGCGAAATTTTTGTCATAGATAGTCGCGTAAAGCCGAACGAATGTCACCATAATCATAGCCTTTTCGGGCCAGGGCTTGGGTCAGACGTTGTTGAAGCTCATAGCCTTCATATTTTCGGCTATATTTGCGGTATTGCTTGTTCAGTTCTTTTTCTAACAAATCGGCTTCTGCCTCTTCATCACTGTCCAAGTCCAAGTTAGCTACCACGCTTTTGGCCAGTTCATAGGAGAATCCCTTAGTCACCAGTCCTTGGGCAATCTTATCCTGCAGGGCGCGGAGAGGCAATTTGTGACCATATTTTCGTACAATCTTGTCTCCAACCTTTGCCGCTAGCTCAGAAAAGTCTGTATCTGTCAGTGCCTGGTCAATCAGGGATTTTTCAAGACCCTTGAGCTGCAATTTTTGCCGAAGGACAGCTGGCCCCTTGTCCCCGTTCAAGCTATTCTGCCGAACAAAAGTTTCCGCATAGGCTAGGTCGTTGACCCAGTTTTCCTCCTCTAGATTGCGCAAAATTGCTGGGATGGTGTTCTCATCAACTTCGTACTTTCGCAGATAGTCAGCCACTTCCTTCTTGGTCCGCTGCTTAAAGGAAATAAAATAAAGAGCCAGGTTTTTCCCATAAGAAAATTGGGCAAAGTCCCGAATCTCCGCCAACTCCTGTTCAGAAATTTCCTTGTCCTTGGTCAGCATAAAGCGTACAATGGTGTCCTCAGTGATATAGAGCTTATCTGAACTATCCAGCTCCAGCAAATAGAGCCTTTTTTTCTTTTCAATCTTTGTTACTCTCATTCTTTCATTATACAGGAATTTTCGGTAAAATAGAAACATGAATCTACAAGTAAACCAACGAATTCCTCTAAAAATCAAGCGCATGGGCATTAACGGCGAAGGTATCGGTTTTTACCAGAAAACTCTCGTTTTTGTCCCTGGCGCTCTCAAGGGAGAAGAGATTTATTGTCAAATTACCGATGTCAAGCGGAATTTTGTCCAGGCCAAGCTTCTGAAAATCAATAAAGAGTCCAAGTTTCGTGTCCAGCCAGCCTGCGAGATTTACCAGGCCTGTGGTGGTTGCCAGATTATGCACCTCCGCTATGACAAGCAGATGGACTTCAAACAAGATTTGCTGCTACAAGCCCTGAAAAAATTCAAACCAGCAGGCTATGAACATTTTGACATCCGTCCGACCATCGGCATGGACCAGCCCACCCACTACCGAGCAAAACTGCAGTTCCAGACCCGCTCCTTTAAGGGCAAGGTGACTGCTGGACTCTACGCAGAAGGTAGCCACCGCTTGATTGGGATTACAGATTGTCTAGTCCAAGATGAAGAAACCCAGACCATTATCAATGCCGTGTCAGACTTACTGACCAAGCATCGGATTCCTATTTACAATGAGCGAAGAGAGCAGGGGATTCGGACGGTGATGGTGCGTCGTGCAAGACAGACAGGGCAGGTTCAATTAATTTTTGTGACTTCCTGTCAGGTGAATTTGACGCGATTGATTGAGCAATTGACGAAGCAATTTCCTGCCATTGTCACCGTTGCCCTCAACTGGAACCAGTCCAAATCCAGCGAGATTTATGGGGAACGGACGGAGATTTTATGGGGACAAGAAGCCATTTCCGAGGCTGTTTTGGACTATGAATTTTCACTGTCACCTCGGGCATTTTACCAGCTAAACCCGCAGCAGACGGAAGTTCTCTATGGCGAGGCTGTCAAGGCACTGGATATTTCTGGCGATGAAGATTTGATTGATGCTTACTGTGGCGTGGGAACCATTGGCTTTGCCTTTGCACGAAAAGTTAAGTCTGTTCGAGGTATGGATATCATACCTGAAGCCATTGAAGATGCCAAGGCCAACGCTCAACGAATGGGACTGACCAATACCCACTACGAGGCTGGTAAGGCAGAAGAGATTATTCCTAAGTGGTACACAGAAGGCTATCGCGCAGATGCCTTAGTGGTCGACCCACCACGGACTGGACTCGATGATAAACTCCTCAAAACCATCTTGGAATACAAGCCAGCGAAAATGGTCTATGTATCCTGCAACGTTTCAACCCTAGCCAGAGATTTGGTAGAGTTAACCAAGGCTTATAAGGTTGAGTACATCCAATCCGTTGATATGTTTCCACATACTGCACGAACAGAGGCGGTTGTGAAATTGTCCAAACGAGATATCAACCATCATATTGATCTTGAAATCAATGAAGAAGATCTCAAAGATATTTCTGTCAAGAAGGAAGCCACTTATTCAGAAATCAAAGATTATGTCTTTAGAAAATTTGAATTAAAAGTATCTACCCTTAACATTGCACAAGTTAAAAGGAAACTTGGGATAATTGAGCGAGAGAACTATAATCACTCTAAGAAAGAAAATCAAAGAGTTCCAAATTGTCCACCCAAAAAAGAACAAGCTATCATCGATGCGTTAACTTGGTTTGGAATGATTGAGTAATTAAATAAATTAAAAAGTGCAGAATTGATCTGCACTTTTTAACGTTCATAATCATTTGTATTGCGATTTTTACTTATTTGTTTTTGGTGTAATTTTTTGTGTTTTTCGATGCGTTCAAATACTTTTTTCTTATCATTTTCAGTGAGATAGTTTTGAAAATCTTCGTATAGGTTCATTGCAGGCTGCACTTCCTTCAATAGCGAATCCATTTTTTTCTCCGCTTCTTTTTGTTCAGCAATGCGTACTGACCTCTCATGTTGAAGTTGTACTCTAGCTCTTTTCAATTCACCAGTCAATTGGCTAATTTTCTTTTTTAATCCTTTGACAATACTATTGTTAAAGACTTTATCAATAAAATCGTCTAAAATTTGTTTCATAGGTTTGGTATTTACTTGGTATAACATTTTTTCAAAAATTTTTAAAGGTACAACTGCAAATTTTTCTTTTTTTCCAATTAGTCCACGTTCCTCTACTTTAAAGTCCTTGGTAAATAGGTAATTCTTATCCTCTTTAATTCCAATATCCTTTAATAATTGTTCGTTGATAGCATTTATAGCTTTTTCTTGAGCTAATAGTAATTCTAGTTTATCAGCTTTAGCTTCAAACTTTTCATCTAACTTATTAACAGACTCTTGCTTTGAATGGATGACATTATCATATTGTTCAATTGATTGTGTTTTTCTATCAATCTCTTTTTCAAGTGTATTCAACTTCTCTTTCTTTTTTGCAAATTCTTTTTCTACTTTTGAGACCTCAGAAGTGATTTCAGCTTTAATCTCATTCAGTTTCTTTCCTTTTTCCTCCTCAAGTTCAGCCATCATTTCTTTATATTCACGCATAGATTGCTAAAGTTATTTAAAGTTATTTAAAGTTATTTATGGTTTTTTAAGTCCAGAAGTGATATAATATAGTTATAAGGAGAGATAAATTTGAAGATACTTTAAAATCTATTCCTTTTTTAAGTGGCGAATTTGAAAATATGTATGACAAAGAACATTTTGTAGTTGCTTATTTAGATAAAGAAAATAAATTATTAGGATCTGAAAAAATTTCAACTGGAACTCTTGATTCTTCAATAGTCCACCCTAGAGATGTAATGAAAAAAGCAATACAATATGGTAGTGATAGATTAATTCTCGCTCATAACCACCCTTCTGGAGATCCTATTACCAAGTAAAGCAGATACGATGATGACAGACAGGATGAACAAATTATGTGAATTGATGGGGATTCCTTTAATTGATCACGTGATTGTCGGATGAGATAACGGATCAGTTACTTTGTTTTTATCAGAAAAGGTGTAAGCTAAAACTTAGGTTAGCCATTGCGCTAGCGATTTGGTACAATAAGGGGGAAGTTGAATTATATTTGAAACGATAGGAGGGAGAAGCAAATGAAATCTACAACTAAAGTAACATTTAAAGAACTCCATGTATAGGTGGCTGTGACAAGCTTTACATGGAGTAGAATAATTATTGTCCAAAGCCACCTTTGCAATTGCTAGTACTAACGCAAAGGAGGATATGAAAATGCAATACAAAATAATTAATGGTGCCGTTTACTATGATGGTAATATGGTGTTGGAAAACATCGGTATTGAAATCAATGATAATGAAAAGATTGCTATTGTTGGTAGAAATGGATGTGGAAAAACAACCTTGCTAAAAGCTATTATAGGCGAAATTGAATTAGAAGAAGGAACTGGTGAAAGTGAGTTTCAAGTAATAAAGACCGGTAACCCTTATATTAGCTATTTAAGACAGATGCCTTTTGAAGATGAAAGTATATCAATGGTGGATGAAGTCCGTACGGTATTTAAGACGCTTATTGATATGGAAAACAAGATGAAACAGCTGATAGATAAAATGGAGAATCAATATGATGATAAAATCATCAATGAATACTCTGATATCAGTGAAAGGTATATGGCTCTTGGAGGTCTAACCTACCAAAAAGAATATGAAACGATGATTCGTAGTATGGGTTTTACTGAAGCAGATGATAAAAAACCCATTTCTGAATTTTCAGGTGGTCAGCGAACTAAGATAGCTTTTATAAAAATACTTTTAACAAAGCCAGACATTCTATTACTTGATGAACCTACTAACCACCTTGATATAGAAACAATACAATGGTTGGAGAGTTATTTGAGAAGTTATAAATCTACATTGGTTATTATTTCCCATGATAGAATGTTTCTTAATCGAATTGTGGATAAGGTTTATGAAATCGAATGGGGAGAGACCAAATGTTATAAAGGTAATTATTCAGCCTTTGAGGAGCAAAAACGAGAAAATCATATCAAACAGCAAAAAGATTACGACTTGCAACAGATAGAAATTGAAAGGATTACACGCTTGATTGAACGTTTTCGTTATAAACCTACGAAAGCTAAAATGGTGCAATCTAAAATTAAATTATTACAGCGTATGCAAATATTAAATGCACCAGACCAATACGATACAAAAACTTATATGTCTAAATTTCAACCGAGAATCAGTAGTTCAAGGCAAGTATTAAGTGCTTCAGAACTTGTGATAGGCTATGATACTCCTCTTGCAAAGGTTAATTTCAACCTTGAAAGGGGACAGAAGCTTGGAATTGTTGGGAGTAATGGTATTGGTAAATCCACGTTGCTTAAAACACTTATGGGTGGTGTGGCAGCATTGTCTGGAGATTTTAAATTCGGATACAATGTTGAAATTAGCTATTTTGACCAACAGCTTGCTCAAATCAGTGGAGATGATACACTATTCGAAATTTTTCAAAGCGAATACCCTGAGCTAAATGACACAGAGGTCAGAACTGCTCTTGGCTCATTTCAGTTTAGTGGAGATGATGTTTTTAGACCGGTGTCCTCTTTGTCAGGTGGAGAAAAGGTTAGATTGACATTATGTAAATTATTATATAAACGTCCTAATGTTTTAATCTTAGATGAACCGACAAACCACATGGATATTATTGGAAAAGAGAATTTAGAGAATATCTTATGCAGTTATCAAGGTACAATTATTTTTGTGTCACATGATAGATATTTTACTAATAAGATTGCTGACAGATTACTTGTTTTTGATAAGGATGGTGTAGAGTTTGTACAATCTACTTATGGTGAGTACGAGAAAAAAAGGATGAATTCTGAAAAGCCATTTAATAACATTAAAGTTGAGCAGAAAGTAGAGAAAAATAACACAGTAAAAGGCGATCGTAACTCCATTGAGAAGGAGAAGGTTAAGAAGGAGAAACGAATTGAAAAGCTTGAAGTGTTAATAAATCAATATGATGAAGAATTAGAAAGATTGAATAAAATCATTTCTGAACCAAACAATTCTTCTGATTATATAGTACTGACGGAAATACAAAAATCAATTGATGATGTTAAAAGGTGTCAGGGTAATTATTTTAATGAATGGGAACAGTTGATGAGAGAATTGGAAGTTATGTAATTTTTGAGTTATGCAATAAGGATGTAAAAGTGTTAATGATACATTCTGGTTGTTGAAAATGTAAAAAAATTAATGAATTTTTATTAGATATAATCGCTATGTGAAGACCTTTTGAGTTTGCCGCATAGCGGTTTTTATTATCTATACTTTGGAATTGTCAAGAAAAGTGTAGTCGTATAAACTCACTAAATTTCCTTTGATTGTTATGCTGCCAGAAGTTGTTCGTAACCGCCCAATAACAAGGTATCTATCCAATCACTCCTTCCTCCAGTATACTGTTATAAAAAACAAACTGGAGGAT